>JBDTAC010000009.1 GCA_039924845.1 Bacteroidia bacterium | reverse complement strand
GCGTAATTGGAATTGTCCACCAAAATATCCGAAAAAGTTTCTTCTGTAATCAACTCCTTATGAAGTGTTTTTCCTAAGGTAGCCACAGAGCTTACGTAACATAGTTTTCTAATTCCTTTTTCCAAGGCGGCATTCACCATGTTGGCAGTTCCTTGCTCGTTGGTTTTAAAAATAATTTCTTTGTCTTTGGTGTTGAAAGAAACAGAAGCAGCACAATGGTAAACCTGCTCTACATCTTGCATGGCATCAGTTACCGAAAAATAATCGCTGATATTTCCATGTACCCAAGTAATTTTTTTGAAAATATTTTCATCACGATCTCCGTTTTGAAAAAATATTTTTTTGACGCTCGAAAGATTGCTTTCATTACGTTTCAGCGCTTTTACGGTTTCTCCGGATTTAACTAAATCGAATAAAAGTCGGCTGCCTACTAAACCTGTTCCACCTGTTACTAAAATCATTTTCTACTGTTTTGAAAGCGAATTTAGCGATTAAAAATAGAGCCTTGAAAAAATAATTTTTCTCAACTAAAAATTTAGAACTTGGATAAAATAAGTGATAAAAATTATCAATCATCATCCTCCTAAAAAGTAAATTTTACTCTTCCGATTTCTTTTTATTGACAAATTCGGTAAAACTTTTAGCCGCATTTGTAAAGTCGGATGGTAAAACAAAAACAGTGGTTGTACTATTATCAATACCTATTTCTGATAACATTTGCATTCTTCTTAATTCAAGTGAAATTGGACTTCCTTCCATTATTTTTGCACCTTGAGTTAACTTTATAGATGCTTCTAATTCAGCTTCAGCTTTTACAATACGCGCTCTTTTTTCTCGAATAGCTTCTGCTTCTCTCGCCATTGCTCGTTGCATAGCTTCTGGAATTTCAACATCTTTCATTTCTACCATTTCAATTTTAATTCCCCACGATTCTGATGCTGAATCCACAATTTTTTGAAGTGTTGCATTAATACTTTCTCGTTCACGTAATACTTCGTCAAGTGTATTTTGTCCAATAATATTTCGTAAAGCGGTTACAGAAAATTGATACACAGCTTTGTTAAAGTCGGCTACTTGAATGATTGCATTTTCCGGATTAACTATTTTAAACCAAAGAACCGCATTTACTTTAATGGTAACACTGTCTTTCGTGATCGTTTCTTGTTGCTCTAAATCCACCGTTTTTGTTCGGATATCAACTCGTTGTTGTCTGTCAACAAAGGGAATAATCCAATAAATTCCTGGACCTTTTATACCTTTAAAACGCCCAAGCCGAAATACAACACCACGTTGATATTCTTGTGCAATGCGAAATCCAGACAAAAGCAATACAATAATAATTGCGATAATTGGTGCCATGTTGATTGTTTTAAAATTTGTTTGTTTAATGTCGAAGCTATTTTTTTAATAGCCGTAAATATAAAAAGGATCAAGATAAATTAAGACAAAAATAAAATGTTTTAACTTATCTTGACCTAATATTTTTTATGAATTTGTTATATTACCTCTTTTTAAATTAATCATACAACCTATTACAATTTCAATAAAGCCAAGAATTCCTACTATTAAAAATAAAATGAGACTGCTTTTTAACAGAGAATTCATCATTAATATCAAAAAAATAATATAAACAATAAAATTTCCCCAACCTTTGATGGGCGGTATTGATTTAGTTTTTTTGAATCTTAAAATGATGCTTATTAAATAAGCTAAAATGATAGCAATACCTACATATCCAATAATTTGGGTTGCTATGATTGATTTTAGTAATGTTATTTGTTTAAAAAAAAGAATATCCAAACCGAAGCAAATAAAAATAATTGCTCCAATTACTTTTTGAAATAAACCAAGTCTTGTTTCCATAATTTTTATTTATTATTCCAGTAAGAAAAGCTGTGATTATACACTGTAAGAAAAACTAAAATTCCTTGTTTGGTTGGCGATGCAATAGCACTTTGTTGAACAATAGCTGAATAAGCAGTAGTGAATACATTTACTAAATATTTATTATCCAAATTAGAAACTGTATTCACATAAAGTCCTAAGACAAATCTAGCTTGTATGTCATTCGTTAACAAATTTACATTGCGGGTATTTGCAAATTCAATTCCTTCATTACAATAATTTACAAACTGAGAATAATCGACATGAATATCATCTACTGATTTTTTATCATATTCCAAAGCATTCCAGTCGTTCACAAGTTGTACTTTAATTGTGTTGAAAACAACCAAAGTATCAATCTGGTTACCTTTTGAATAATCCGAATTCATAAGATAAAACAATATACTATTATGCATGTCGCCTATTTGATCATAAAACTTTGATGTAACCACACTTGGAGGTAATGAAGTTACTCTAACCCCAGTTGCAGTGCCATAACAAAGCGATGCAAAAACACCACCAAGCACAGCTCCTGCACCCGTACCCCAAGGACCAAACTCAGACCCCTCTACTCCTCCCCTCCAAGCTCCACCAGCATCAGCTAAAGCAGTTCCCAGCCACACAGGAGTCTTATGGTTTGAAGGCGGATACTTTGCCACTAAAGCATTTATCTCTGATTTTGTTTGGTCAAAATTCATTGTTCCAGCATTTTCATCAGGAGGTGCAATAGTTGCTTTGTTACAACTTGATAAAATTACAGCAGTACCGAAGACTACTCCAATTAAAAGTAATTTTGTTTTCATTTTTTAAGGTTTTTGTTTTGTGCCTACTCTAAGCGGTTTTCGGCATATCCGTTAACTGATGTAAATTCAACAAAGTTAATATCACAAAACAAAACAACAAGTAAAAAAGGTTTTATTTTTTAATTCTATTCTTATCGTGCTGATTGTTAATATAAAAAATAATTTTTCCTAATTTTAAAACTCATTGAGCCTGTTTAAAATTTATCTACTAATTTGTTTAAGTTTCTTTTTAAGCGATAACCATCTTTACTCTACCTTTCTGTAATTATAGAAATACTGAAAAGCCTATCTTTACGGAAAACTTATTTTTCGTGAGAAAAAAAATAACAGACGGAATTAATTTTCTAAGCAAACTTACCTTTTCGAAATCGTTAAATGCAATTCAGATTTTGGGAAGTTTTTATTTTTCTAAAATCACCAAACAAGTTCGTCATCGCGGAATGCCAATAAGTATTTCGATAGAACCTACTACTTCTTGTAATTTACGTTGTCCGGAATGCCCAAGCGGAAAGCGCGAGTTTACGCGTCCAACCGGAATGCTCGAAAAAAAATTTTTTCAAAAAGTACTGAGCGAATTAGAAAATAATTTGTTGTACCTCATTTTTTATTTTCAAGGCGAACCGTATTTGAATCCACAATTTTTAGAAATGGTAAAAGCCGCTTCCGAAAAAAATATTTACACCGCCACTTCCACCAACGCTCATTATTTGAATTCGGGAAATGCAAAAAAAACAGTCGAATCAGGATTAGATAGATTAATTATTTCCATTGATGGAACAACGCAGGAAACCTACGAACAGTACCGCATTGGAGGTAATTTAGAAAAAGTGTTGGAAGGTGCAAAAAATGTAGTGGACTGGAAAAAAAAATTTCGTTCAATAAATGGACAATTGGAATTTGTACCGCACCTTGGCTTTCCGGAAGTAGTACTTATTATTTAACCACAGAATTTACTTGTCCGCTTCCTTAGTTTTTTCTGAATATTTTCTTTCTAAACAGCCTTTATCAAAAAATAATTTTTCTTGCCTCTTTGTATCAACAGTATTTTCGTTTGCCAAATTCTGAATTCAATTATTCTTTCGAAAGACAAAAGAGAGCTTATTTTAATGCAAAGCGGCTCGTATTGGAAGTTTGCTGCAAATCTCTGCTTCTAAATTGGTGAGTTCGTGCAAGCGTTTGTAAACGAATTTTTCATCGTGATAATGTAACGCCAATTTTACAAAAAGGGTTCCGTGTTTGGCTTCGGAAGTCCATAAAGTTTTGTAAAATAATTTCAATTCGTCTTCTTCACTATTTTCGGAAATCATTCGAAAACGCTCGGCACCTCTGCATTCTACGATGGATGCAATTAACATTCTGTCTAATAATCGTTCTTCTTTTCCGGAGCGGCAACAGGCAATAAGTTCATGAATATACACATCTTGCGGCATTTCTTTTTTTAGTTGAACTCCTTTTTTTTCCATCAATTGATATACTTGTTGAAAATGCGCCAACTCTTCCAAAGCGGTTTCAATTAACTCCGGAATAATTTCTGTTTTATCCGGACATTTCGCGATAAAACTCATCGCCATTGCGGAAGCTTTGCGCTCACAATCGGCATGATCTTGCAAAAAGGAATCGAAATCAGAAAGCACTTTTTTTATCCAGCTTTCAGGTGTTTGGAATGTTAAATCAATCGAATATTTCATGAAAAAAGAAATTAAAATTATCTCTACTTTTGCAAAGTAAAAAAAGGTTTATGAAACAATTGGAAAAAAAAATTTTTTCAGCCCGAAAAAATTATGAGAAAAGCAGTTTGGATGAAAAATTGGTAATGAAAAATCCAATCGAACAATTTGAAAAATGGTTTGAATTAGCTGTTAAATCAAATGTTCCAGAGCCAAATACAATGATTTTATCAACAGCTTCCAGAAAAGGAAAACCTTCTGCACGAATTGTATTGTTGCGAAAATTTTCAGACAAAGGGTTTTATTTTTATACCAATTATACCAGCCGAAAAGGAAAAGAATTGGCAGAAAACCCCTTTGCTGCACTCACTTTTTATTGGCAATCGCTCGAAAAACAAATTCGAATAGAAGGCACTATCAAAAAACAAACAAAGGAAGAATCAGATATCTATTTTGCAAGTCGTCCATACGAAAGCAAAATAGGAGCGTGGGCATCTGCGCAAAGTAAGCCGATAAAAAATCGTTCGGAATTCGAAAAAGCTTTTTCTGATTTTGAAAAAAAATTTTCTGGTACCGAAATTCCTCGACCTCCTCATTGGGGCGGTTATGTGTTGAGCCCTATGTCTATTGAGTTTTGGCAAGGACGCAGTGGACGTTTACACGATCGTATTTTATATTCATTGAAAAAAAACGTTTGGACAACAAGCCGTTTGGCTCCATAGCGGTGTACTATTTTTTACTGCTCGAAAAATTATTTTTTTGAAACGAGAAAATGGAATCGCTAAATTACTTGTCTTTGCAAAAATCATTTTCGGCGTGAATGGCTTGTTGATTGCCCATTTCGGCTGCTTTTTTAATGTACGGACAAGCTTGGTCGTCTTGTTTCATAATGTGATACGTAAATCCGATATTGTAAAAAGCATCGCCGTTATTGGGATTTATCGCGGCAGCGGTTTTAAAATCTTTTAAAGCAAGGTCTAATTTTCCAGCTTTTCCAAATTCGATTCCGCGATTGTTGTAAGCATTTTCATACTTCGGATCGATGCGAATAACGGCATTGTAATCTGCCATCGCATTTTCTGGCTTATTTTGCGCATCTTCCACAATAGCGCGATAATACAAGGCATCGGTATATTTTTTACGAAGCGAAATAGCTTTGTTGAAATCGTCCAATGCTTTGTCAAAATTTTTATTTTGATACAAGGATAATCCGCGTTGATAATATAAAAGCGGATTATTCGGATCAGCAGCTATTTTTTGATTGATGGAATCGCTTGCTTGAAGTGTAGTTGGATTTGTTTTTAATAATAAATCCCGATTTCCCAAGGCATCTTTATCGTTCGGGCGCAGTTGCAAAGCCTTGTTAAAACTCAGTAAAGCTGAATCCGAAACACGAAGCATCGCATACGAAACAGCGCGATCATTAAAAGCATCAAAACACGTATCGTTCATCGCAATGGCACGATTGTAAAAACCAATGGCGCTGCGGTATTCTTTCTTTTTATAATGTTCTGTTCCTACCATCAAAACAGGACGGTAATTGTCTGGTTCCACTTGCATACAAAACATAAAATCATCCATCGCAGCGTCGTCTTTATCTAATTTATACAACTCTCTTCCGCGATTGTAGCGCATGACGGTAGAAGTTGGATATTTTTTCAAAACATCGTTGTAAAATTTAAAATTTCCATCCCATACTTTGCAATACGCAAACGTATTAAGTGGCAACCACAACAAATACGCCGCCGCCGCAATGCCCAATAAAAATTTAATAGGGATGTTTTTTTTGAAATAATTCCAGAGAAATTCTGCGGTATATACCATCAATAAAAAAAATCCGATGGACGGAATGTACGCATATCTGTCTGCCATGCAAGCGCCGCCAACAGGTAAAATTTGAAGCACCATGATAATGGAAGCCATAAAAAATCCGAGGCAAAAAAATATTTTTCGCGTGAAGCGTAAAGAGTAAATCGTAATCGCGGCAATGGCAATAGTTCCCAAAGGAAAAAACCAAAAATAACTTTCCAATTGATTGTTTGGTTTGGGTGGATACGGATAAAAGCCGCATAAATTAACAGGTGCAATCAGTTTCTGAAAAAAGGCAATAATGGTGTAATTGACAATTCGGAAACGTTCGGAAATGGTGTACGGAATATTGGCTTGAACAGAATGTCCTTGCGCTTTTACAGCGATAATTCCGAACAATAAAGCCAAAGCAAAAAATGGAAGCTTTTGAAAAATTAATTTTTTGTCGAAGGTTTTTTTCTGAAAAATATCAATCACCACAATTACGCCAGCTAAACTCACCGCCATACCTTTGGAAAGACAAGATAAAATGAAAAATAAAATGGCGTAGTTGAAATATTTTTTTTCGGATGAAGCAGAAAATCGGACATAATTTATCAGCGAAAGCAGGTAAAAAAAACTGTACAGTAAATCTTTTCGTTCCGAAATCCATGTAACGCTTTCCACGTGTATCGGATGTATTCCGAAAAGGAGCATCACGCCAAAAGCCAAAAAATAATTTTTGGTAAGTAAATAAATAAAATAAAAAACCAGCATCGTAATCGCTAAATGCAACAATAAATTATCGATGTGATAAGGAACAGGACTGTCTAACCCAAAAAAATGATATTCCACCGCATAACTGAGCATCGTAATTGGATGATAATTCCCTTGCTCCTGATGGGTAAGCATGTATTTGATATTTGCGGCGTTGAGGTGATAGAGATAATGAGCATCAAACAGATAAACGCCATCGTCCCAGCCTTTTAGGAAATCATTTTTGATGCCGGAACTGTAACAAATAATTGTCAATAACAGGATACCGCCAAACAATAAGCGTTTTCGGGAATCAGAAAGAATATTTAAAAAAAACTTCATTGTTTAAAAATCGAACGAAAGATATAAAAAATAAGTTTCAAGCGCGTTTTTAGGGCATTCAAAAAAATAAATTTTCGACGTATTTAAAGTGAATAAGGGCAAAAAAGCAAAAATGTTTTGCACATTCTAACAAAGTGTATATATTTGCAGCCCGTTACCCAAATAATATTGGGAGCTTAGCTCAGCTGGTTCAGAGCATCTGCCTTACAAGCAGAGGGTCACTGGTTCGAACCCAGTAGTTCCCACGGTTTAAGAAAGCTGCCTAAACAGGCGGCTTTCTTTTTTTAGGAACGATATTAGGATATTAGGAGAGTAATTTAAAGCCTTTTCCGTGGATATTTAAAATTTCCACAGAAGAATCTTCTTTCAAATATTTGCGCAATTTGGTAATGTACACATCCATGCTGCGTCCATTAAAATAGCTATCGTCGTGCCATATCGCGTTTAACGCGAAGTTGCGATCGAGTACATCGTTGGAATGCACGCAAAGCAGTTTCAATAAATCGGCTTCTTTGGTAGTTAATTTTTGTTGCTTTCCTTTAAATTCAAGTAATTGATGATCATGATTAAAAGAATATTTCCCGATTTTAAATTCGTTTTGATCGTTGCCTGTTTCCGCTTGATTTTTTGTTCTGCGTAAAACCGCTTTTAGACGCATCAATAATTCTTCCATGCTGAAAGGCTTGGTAATGTAGTCGTCCGCACCAATAGTAAATCCTTCGATGGCGTCTTCTTTCATCGATTTTGCCGTCAAAAAAATAATTGGAATGCCTTTATTTTGCGTGCGAATTTCTTTGGCAAGTGTAAAACCGTCTTTGATGGGCATCATCACATCCAATACACACGCGTCGTAAGCACCTTTCGAGAAGAATTCAAAACCTTCTTTTCCGTTTACTGCGAGTTTTATTTCGTAGCCTTTTGCTTCAAAATATTCTTTTAAAAGATTGCCTAAGTTGGCGTCATCTTCTGCCAATAAGATTTTTATTTTTTCTTCTTTCATAATGATTTTATTTTTTCATTTGTAAGGGTAAAAAAATTCGAAAAGTACTTCCATGTTCCAATTCACTTTCAACGGTAATTGTTCCGTGATGCTTATCTACCACGGTTTTCACATAACTTAATCCCAATCCGAAACCTTTCACATTGTGCACATTTCCCGTAGGGACACGGTAAAGCGTTTCAAAAATCTTTTTCTGATTTTCTTTACTGATGCCAATTCCATTGTCTTTGATGGAAATTTCAATTCCGCCCTGCACATTTTTTGTTCCAACTTCTATCACAGGATTTCGCAAGGAATATTTGAGTGCGTTGTCAATTAAATTATAAATAATATTGCTGAGATGCACTTTGTCGGCTTCCAAAAAATAATTTTCTGCGTTCAAATTCGTAATGATCTCGCCTTGTTTGCTATCTACTTGCAAACGAATATTGCCCAATACTTGCGTTAAAATTTGATGCACATCTACTACATCCGTTTTCAATTTGAAAGCGCCTTTATCCAAAATTGCGGTTTGCAAAATATTTTCCACGAGTAAACTCAAGCGTCTATTTTCTTCCCGAATCATGCTCAAATAATTACTTGTTTTTTCAGTTGATTTATTGACACTTGTATCGCCCAACATCTCACACGCTAAGGAAATGGTGGAGATAGGCGTTTTAAATTCGTGCGTCATATTGTTGATGAAATCATTTTTTATTTCCGATAATTTTTTCTGTTTTAAAATGGTAGAAATCGTATAATAAAAAGAAAAAATAATGAACAAAATTAATCCTGCAGAAATGCCCAACATAATGCGCAAGGTGCTTAAAATATAATTTTCTTGGTTCGGAAAATAAACCGATAAAAATTGTGGTTTGATGAACATATTATCGGGTGATAAATTTACTTTAAAGCTCGAATTGATAAGGTTTTCGTCCAATCCAGAAACGTTTTTTAGAAGTGAATCTTTTTTATCAGAATTGATAATTCCGAATTTATATTTCGTGTTAATTCCTTTATCTGCCAACTCGGTATGCAATAAAGAATCCAACAAAACGGTATCTTGCTTCTCGCTGTAATCATTGTAAACATTGATGCTTACAAGTTCATCAAAAATATCATTTACCATATCCGAACGGTGCATAAACCATTTATAACGTTCGTCGCTCGAATCAATTTTTTCGTCTGTCGAAGAATTTTTTTTCTGAAAATTCAAATCAAAATTAAATGCTCCAGCGTTGAGAGAATCACTCACGTAAGCTTTCTGATTGGATGTTTTTACTTCTACACCGTTCGAATCCGCAACGGTTTGTTCCGAAATCCGCACATTGTATTTATCGTCGTTTACTTTAAACGCTTTGTGATCGCCCGTTCCGTCGGTTATTAAATGCGAAGTTTTATCTAAAGAATCTTGTTGATGCAACCAACGCACACCTTGTTTTCGGAAATTAAATCGCTTGGTTAATTTGGAAGCGGTAGATTGTTTTTCCATCTTGTAAGCCACGCTATTCATAGCTTCCGTAACATCCTGATTAAAACGTTGCTCTTTTAATTTTACTGCATTTTGTATCCAATACAATTGGATAAAAATAAGTCCAATGAGCGCAGCACTCACGAAAACGCTGATAAAACGGATGTTGTATTTATTCATTATTACAAAAGTACGCGAAGCAAACGGATGAATAGATGGTTTAACACTTTTTAACAATCATTAACGATGCTTTAACACGTCAATAAAGGCTTTCAAGATATTTTTGTGTCATCAAAATAAAAACAATTGTTATGAAAAGCTCTGTAATATTCGCAAAAGTATCTCGAAAAATTATTTTTTTGACGGCATTTATTTTTATTGGAATGAATGCATTTTCGAAAAATTATTTTGTACAGAACATGAAAAATGATTCGGATGTAACCAGTATTCGCCAGTTTTCTGTGTTTTCAAATCCTTCGAAAGGAAAAATAAATTTACAAATTGAATTGGGAAATACGTCTACCGCTACGTTAACAGTTACTAATATTATCGGACAAACATTGTTTGAGAAAAAAATGAACGAGGCTCAAAAATTAAATCTTACGATTGATTTAAGTGATCGTCCGAAAGGAATTTATTTATTGAATTTACAACAAGGCAATCAATCTATCAGTAAAAAAATCATTGTTGAGTAAGTTTAATGTTAGGTAAACTTCGTGCAAAACAATAGTGATTTAGCAAAAAGGCGCTTCTCCCCGATAGCGCCTTTTTCATGTTTTTTTAGTTCAAAAAAATATGTTCGAAAAAATATTTTTCTAAAGCCTAAAATTTCAGTTCTGTAAATCAATTTCTAACAAAACAAAACTGTTTTTTTTGATATTCGGGCGTTTTCTTTTTTCTCCTACTTTTTGTTCTGGAACAGCTCCAAAATCGGCTGTTGGCAAATAAATGCGATGTGTTTTTTTATCTACCGCCAACGTTCTCGCACCTTTTTTTGTTTTTATGGTTTGTATCACGGAAAATGTAGTTGGATTTTCTTCGTGAACAATGGTCAATGTTCCATCGCCGTTGGAGCTGTATGCGCATTGTGTAAACGGATCAAAAGCAACCGCGTCAACTCTGTCGCCGATGGGCAACGTGGTAATTATTTTGCCAGTCTGTGCATTTAAAATTACCATTGTTTTGTTATCGCATACCGAAAATAAAATATTGTTTTTTATATCTATCGCTAAGCCGCTTGGTCCGTCCCCTGGCGAGATAGACCACGTTCTTTCCACTTTTAATGTGCTCGAATTAATTTCGCAAATCATACTTTTATCTTCTAAATTCAGATAAATTTTTCCTGCCTGATTACTCACCGCAAATTCCGGTCTTCCATCTAAATAAATAGTACCAATTATTTTGTTGTTCGTGCCATCTATCACGGTAACGTTGGAGGTGTGTCCGTTAAAAGCGAATACGCGATGCGTAAACGAATCGTATAAAATGCAATCGGGATTTTGTCCGGTTACAGGTATTTTTATGATTGTTTTTAAGGTGGTTAAATTGAAAACTGTAACTGCAGAATCTTTTCCATCGCTGATAAAGCCTTTGTTTAACTCATTGGCGATGGCAATTCCGTGAACGCCTTTTGTATCAGGAATAGTACCAATAATTTTTTTTGTTTTTTCGTTCAATACTTGTACTTCTATTCCGTGAGAAATAAAAACGCGTCCAGTGGAATCATCTGTGGTTAAATAATCCCAGCCAGTATCACCTGAAATTTTTATACTATCGCTCAGACTGAATTTAAAATTAGTTTGCGCATTTATTTTTGTGGCTGCGATACTTGCGAAAACACAAAGGCATCCAAAAATTATTTTTTTCATAAAAGAAATTTTAAATTATTTCTTCATAAAGATATTTCTTTTATCGGAAAGAAATCTTTCATCTTAAAAGCCTTTCCAAAAAAATATTTTTTTGAAGTCTCTTTTTTCGGAAAAAACAATCCCGTTTTTTTTGTTCTTTTGTGTACAGAAAAACAAGGTTGAAAAAATAATTTTTCGAACAGACTATTTTATCATGCAAAAAATAAAAAATTACATCAACGGAGAATTGCTCGAACCCATTGGTAAAAGCTATATCGATAATTACAATCCGGCAATCGGAAAAGTATATTCTTTAATTCCCGATTCGGACGAACGCGATGTGCAACTCGCCACCGACGCGGCTAAAAAAGCATTTCCAAAATGGTCGCTTACGCCGAAAGAGGAACGTTCTAAAATCATGATTCGCATTGCGGAATTCATTGAAAGAGATTTAGAAAAATTAGCAAAAGCAGAATCTGTTGATAACGGGAAACCTGTTTCTTTGGCGAAAAGAGTGGATATTCCGCGTGCTGCGAGCAATTTTCATTTTTACGCTACCGCCATTTTGCATTTTGCTACCGAAGCGCATGCGATGGAAAATACTGCAATAAATTATACTTTGCGCGAGCCAGTAGGCGTTGCTGGATGCATCTCTCCGTGGAATTTGCCGCTTTATTTATTTACGTGGAAAATTGCTCCCGCCATTGCTGCTGGAAATTGTGTGGTGGCAAAACCTTCAGAAATTACACCGATGACAGCTTATTTATTGTCGGAATTGTGCATCGAAGCCGGTTTGCCGAAAGGCGTTTTAAATATTGTACACGGTTACGGACACAAAGTAGGCGCAGCTATTACTGCGCATCCGGATATTCCGTTAATTTCATTTACGGGAGGAACAAAAACAGGAGCTGACATTGCTGCTAAAGCGGCTCCGATGTTTAAAAAATTATCCTTGGAGTTGGGCGGAAAAAATCCAAATATTATTTTCGCCGATTGTGATTTCGAGAAAATGATGAAGACCACAATGCAATCTTCTTTTTCCAATCAAGGACAAATTTGTTTGTGTGGATCACGTATTTACGTAGAGAAATCTATTTACGAAAAATTTAAAACAGAATTTGTAAAACGAACAAAAGAATTAATTCCTGCCGATCCTTCGGACGAAAAAACACGTTTAGGAGCCATCGTTTCCCAACAACATTTAGAAAAAATAAAATCCTGTATCGAGCTCGCGAAACAAGAAGGCGGAAAAATTTTATGTGGCGGAAACCAAGCGAAACTCAGCGGCAATTGTGCTGACGGCTGGTTTATGGAACCAACTGTTATCGAAGGACTTTCCTATAATTGCAGAACCAATCAAGAAGAAATTTTTGGTCCAGTGGTAACCATTGCTCCGTTTGAAACAGAAGAAGAAGTGCTGCTTTACGCCAACAGCACGCAATACGGATTAGCGGCTACTGTTTGGACGGAACATTTATCGCGGGCACACCGCATGGCACAACAAATTCACAGCGGAATTGT
>JBDTAC010000008.1 GCA_039924845.1 Bacteroidia bacterium | reverse complement strand
AAAATTAGAAAGTATCTTTAGAAAAAAAAAATTGAGCATGCAAAAAACGGTTCTTATTATTTGTAGAAATCATTTGGCAAAAGCCCCACGTTTTATAATGGAAGTAAATGCCTTAAAAAGCCAATATACTATTCTTGCTGCCGGACTTTCCGGAGATACAAGCAAAAACGCTTCGTATCAATTTATTGATATTCGCAATTCTATAAAAAAACCTCAAAATATCAATATTACTTTTCATCATCATTGGATTAGCCCTTTCCGAAAAATAGTTTCGCTTTTTATTCATCTTTTTTTTAATAGTTCGATGAACTATGAAAAAAAAATAATGGATTACGAATTTAATTTATTAAAAAAAAACAAGTTCGAATTAGTAATTGTTCACCATTTAAGCGCATTGCCTTTGGCAATTAAATTAGCTGCATTTAAAAAAGTAAAAGTAATTTTTAATGCGCATGAATACTATCCGAGAGAATTTGAAGACAGTGCCAACTGGATAAAATTTGAGCAGCCCGGATATTTAAAAATTTGTGAAGAATACCTCTCCAAGATAAGTGCCCTGTTTGTAGTATGTAAAAGCATCGGAGAAGAATACGAAAAACAATTTGGGGTGAAATCAGTAGTGGTAAAAAATTCAAAACCCTTTCAGCAAATCCTGCCGAGTCAAGTTACTGGAGATAAAATACGTATTATCCATCACGGTGCAGCTATCCGTTCAAGAGGATTAGAAGTGATGGTACAAATGATGGATTTCTTACCTTCGAATTTTGAATTGTATTTGATGTTAATGGAAACAGATTTGAATTATTATAAAGAATTGAAAACCTTAGCTGCTACATATAAAAATATTTATTTTGTACCTACAGTAAGTACAAATAACATAGCAAACGAAATTAACAAATATGATATTGGTTGTTTTGTATTGCAACCGAATAATTTTAATTATTTGAATGCCTTGCCCAATAAGTTGTTTGAGTTTATTCAAGCTCGATTAGCACTTGCTATCAGTCCTTCGCCCGAAATGGCAGCTATTGTTAAACAATATGATTTAGGAGTAGTAGCAAAAGAGTTTACTGCCGAAAGTATGGCAGAAGAACTAAAAAAAATAAGCGTTGAAAAAATAATGTATTATAAAAATCAATGTCACAAATATGCACAGGAATTGAGCTCAGAGGAAGATGAAAAAATAATTTCCGAAACCGTTAATGAATTATTGATAAAGCAAGATTAAAACAAAGCGCAAATAGATATTTTACATGAAAAGTATTTTATACGTTTACCTTGCAGACATAGAGTCAAGTTCGGGAATTACGAATAAAGTAAACGGAATATGTGAAGCATTCGAGAAAAATAGTTTTTCGTGGATGCTATTTACGTTGAGCTCGAAAGCTGAAAAGATCGGATTGGTTTCTAAAAACAAATATGTTTTGCCGTCCAGTTATTTCGAAAAAAAAACTGAATTATATTCCGAGTTGGATAAATTTATAAAAAGTCAAACTGTTTTTGATATTTATTTTCTTCGCTATCCTTTTGCAAGCAAGGAGTTGTTCTATTTTATGGAAAAAAATCCATTCAAGGTTATTATCGAACACAATACAAAAGAAATTTCTGAAATTAGATTCAGTAATTCGAACTCCTGGATAAAAAAATTTAAAATACGCCCTACGCCCAGCTACGTAAAGCTTTTAATAGATGTATATTGGAAACCGTTGTTTACAGAATATTATTACGGGAAAAAAATTTTAGGACTTGCAAAAATGGGCGTTGCCGTTACGCAAGAAATTGCGAAATACGAAATGAGTAGGAATAAATCATATAAGTGCGTTCTGTTATCAAATGGGGTTGATGTTAAAAGAGTGCCTTTTTATAAAAGAGTTTTGAAAGAAGGCGAAGTAGTTAACATTATAATGTTGGTCAGCTCAAGTAGTAATTGGCACGGAGTAGATTTAATCGTAAAATCATTCAATAAATACAAAAACAATACGATTCACTTGTATTTAATTGGTAAAATTTCTGAAAAAGACCAACAGGAAATTTCGCTCAATCGGAATATAACATCAACGGGGTTTTTGACCTCGTCTGAATTTGATATTTATTTAAAAAGCGCACATCTTGGATTGGGATCTTTCGGGATCTTTCGAAAAAAATTAAAAGAAGCAACCACCTTGAAAGTGCGTGAATATTTGGCTTCTGGATTACCTGTTTTTTTAGGACATATTGATTCTGACATTGAACAGTCCGAAGAATTAAAGAAATACGCGCGATGTATGGATATAGAAAAAGCGGACATTGATTGGAATACTGTTTATAAATGGGCAGTTACCTTGTATAAAGAAGAAGATATCAATGAAAAAATCAGAAATATAGCATTTGAACAACTTGATTTTGGACATTACGTAAATGTATTAAAGTCGCTCTAATTTCAGTCTATTAACATGTCAACAGGAAATAAATTAGTGCTTTTTACCAACAGTTATCCATACGGAAACGGAGAACAGTTTTTAGAAACAGAAATTAATTATTTAAGCGAAGCATTTTCGAAAATTTATATTTATCCATTGGCTTTTGATAGCCAAATTCCCCGAGTAATCCCTCAAAATGCAAAAGTTGTAAAGTTTGAGTTGTATAATTCACACAAAAGAGTAAAAACGCTTTTAAGAAATTTCTTATTCGTGAATAGAATTTTTGTGGTTCAATTTTTTGCAACGAAACACAAGTGGATTTATATAAAAAAATGGAAAACCTTATTGTTTTATTTGTTGGATAGATTAAATGATTCCGAATTATTGAAAAAGGAATTAAAAAAATACGATGAAAATTCGGTGCTTTATAGTTATTGGTTTAATACCTGGGCTAATTGCTTGTCGCTTCTAAAAGTGAAAGATAAACTTCCATTTGTTGTGCGAATTCATGGCAATGATTACGATGAAATTCAACAGAAATCAGGCTTTTTCCCTTTTAGGGAATTTTTCTATAAACAAAACTTGAATATCGTTGCGGTTTCTAACTACGGACTAAATTATTTGAAAACCAATTTCAATACCTCCACCGTATTAAACAGGTTAGGAATTCCTGATCATGGAACAAATAAAACGGAATCTGATAAGCAGCCGTTTGTTATTGTTTCTTGCAATTTTATTCTACCAATCAAACGAGTAGAATTAATTATAGATATAATATCAAAACTTGCAACTCCGGTTAAATGGATTCACTTCGGAAACGGAGAATTGGAGTACGAATTAGAAATTAAAAATTATGCAAAGCTGAAATTGCAAAATACACCTTTTGAATTTAGAGGATATACGCCCAATTCTGAAATAATAGCTTTTTATAAAAATAACTCGGTAGCCTTTTTTATATCTATGAGTGAAGTAGAAGGAGGTAATCCGGTATCAATAATGGAAGCGATTAGTTTTGGAATCCCAGCGATAGGTTGTAATGCCGGTGGTGTATCAGAAATAGTAACCGCACAAACCGGATTTTTATTTGATAAGGATGTAGATACGAAAGAGGTGGCGAGAATATTAGATAATTATTTTAATTTCCCTGAAGTAGAAAAAAATAAATTAAGAAATAGCTCAAAAGAATTTTGGAACCAATATTTTAATGCAGAGATAAATTACAAAAAATTTATTTCAACCCTAAAAAGCCCTTCAAAAAAATAATTTTTCGAATGCTTACATCCGCGAATGATTTGTATTTTTACAGCGATAGCGAAAGACAAAACAATTTCGAAACCCGCAAAAGCTATAGAGGAGATGCCTTTGATGAAACAATACAATGCCATTAAAGCAGCTCAAATTTTAGGAATTGTTACTGAGGATGATAATTTTGTAAGGCAATAAATGTATTAATTTCTAATCCGATGTGTGGCATAGCAGGAATAAATCAGTTAGACAATTCTCAGGTAAGTACTGAATCATTAAAGAAAATGACGGATGCTATTGTGCATCGCGGACCTGACGGGGAAGGTCATTGGGTAAATGCAAGTGCCAAAATAGGTTTTGGACACCGGCGCTTGTCTATTATTGATCTTTCGGAAGGAGGACATCAGCCGATGCATTATGCCGATGGACGTTATACCATAACCTTTAATGGAGAGATTTATAATTACCTGGAAATACGAGAAGAGCTAAAAATCAAAGGCTATCAATTTACATCGGATAGTGATACCGAGGTTTTGTTAGCTTTATTTGATCTTAAAAAAGAATTGTGCTTACAGGATTTAGATGGGATGTTTGCCTTTGCTATATGGGATGAAAAAGAGCAAACGCTGTTTTGTGCCAGAGATCGTTTTGGAGAAAAACCATTTCACTATTATATAGATGAGCAACGCTTTGTGTTTGCTTCTGAAATAAAACAATTTTGGACTTTGGGTATTGAGAAAATACTGGATGAAGGGCGTTTATCTGAATTTATACAAAACGGCTCGATTGAAAATGCCGAAAATGTAACAGAAACCTTTTATACGAAAATAAAAAAATTAGATGCGGCTCATTATTTAATTCTAAGTAAAGGTGGTTCTTTACAAATACATAAATATTGGGATATTGATTTAAACACCAAACCCTTTATAGGTAGTATTGAGCAGGCTGCTGAAAAATTTCTGGAACTGTTAACAGAATCTATCCGTTTGCGTTTACGATCAGATGTTCCGGTTGGCTCCAGCCTTTCCGGCGGATTAGATTCTTCCAGTATTGTAATGCTTATTGATGCCTTAAAAGGAAAAGAATTAAAACAGAATACTTTTTCGGCTCGCTTTAAAAACTTTGCCAAAGATGAAGGAGAACATATTGAGGCAGTTGTAAAAGCCTGTAAAAATGTAGATGTGCATTATACCTGGCCCGATAAAGACTATTTTGAAAAAGTATTTGATAAGGTTACTTTTCATCAGGACGAACCGTATGGCTCTGCCAGTATTGTTGCCCAGTATGCCGTTATGGAATTGGCTAACAAAAACAATGTTACCGTGTTATTAGACGGGCAAGGAGCTGATGAAGAACTGGCTGGCTATATTTTTTATTACCGCGATTACCTCAACCAGTTGTTTTATAATAAGCCTTCGTTGTACGCAACCGAGCACAAAGCCTATAAGAAATATCATGGACAGGCTTATCCTTATATTCCTTTATCAAATAACGAAACCTTACGTATGAAAGTAGGACGCTATAAAAAAAGAATCTTAAAGCAGGAAATGCCTTACAAGAATCAACTGAATATCCATTTAAAGAATAGCACTACTAAAACAGGATTGAAGGAATTGCTTCGCTATGCAGATCGTAACTCCATGGCACAATCGCGCGAAGTACGTTTGCCATTTTTAAGCCATAAACTGGTAGAGTTTGTATTTAGCTTACCCGATAGTTATAAAATAAATAATGGCTGGACCAAGTTTGTTCTGCGTAAAGCTATGGCTCCTATTCTTCCTTCCTCTATTTGTTGGCGAGTGGATAAGATAGGTTATGAGCCACCCCAAAAAAGATGGATAGAGTCTGATAAATTTAAAAGTGAAATTATACAAGCAGCTAAAACCTTAGGCATTAAAAAGTTGAATGAAGAAGATGCGAAAAGTGTATTTACACAAGAGTGGAGATTATTAATGGCATCTAAATATATATAGTGGTTTTATAATGGACTGTTGGAATTTGTTGTCTCACTTCCTGATAGTTTTAAATTGAAGGACGGCTGAGCTAAATTCATCATGCGTACGGCAATAAACAATATATTACCACATGATGTTTGTTGGCGAAAAGAGTAAACAGGTTATGAACCTCCTGAAAGTGAAAGGTTGAATAACAAGGATATAAAGGAAATGATTGCTGCAACTGTAACCGATTGGCAATTTTTAATGCTGAATAACCTGTTCTAAATAATATTACTAAAGAATGAGTTTATTGATTGTTTCTTTTTATTTCCCGCCTTATAAAGGAGTTGGCGGAAGGCGGTGGGCTAAGCATGTTAAATCGTTAAGCAAGCTTGGTTTAAAAATATATGTGTTGGCTGGCGATTTTCAGGGGCAATCATCTCCATGGGATAAAGACATTAAACCATATCAGGATAGTATATATCGCATACCCATTACCCCTGTCAAATCTCCTTATTATAAACGCACTTTACCAAAAAATTTTATCGAAAAACTGGTTTGGAAAAGCTCCCAACTATACGGAAAGTACAAGGAAAATAGGGTAAATGGTAATTTTGGAGATATTTCCAGTGATTATGAACGTTTGTTTTTTCAATTTGCGGCTAAACTTATACAAGAGAAAAATATTGATCAGTTGATTATCAGTGGCGGTCCCTTTCGATATACTGCGATGATTATTGACTTGAAGCGTATTTTCCCAAATTTGAGTATCATTCTTGATTACCGAGATTATTGGGAAGATGGCTTTCATATATTATCTGAAAAACAGCAGAAATATGAGAAAGAAATCCAGCAAACTGTTTTACAAAATGCAGATCATGTAATTACTGTAAATGATGAAATGGCTAATTACTTCAAAACAACATTTAAAAAAGATTCAGTATATGTGTTGCCCCATTGTTTTGATCCAGATGATATATTGGAAAAAACAGAACAAGGATGGACAAAAGAAAGTGCTATTCCTTCAGAATTGAAATTTATATATGGTGGTGCTTTATACAATGAAATAGGAGATTATATTTCCGTTTTCCTTGATTTTTTAAGCGCTTTAAAGAAAAGGAATCATCCTGTAATAGCAGATATTTATGTGCCTTACAGGAACTACCAAACGCTTTTTGATCAATCTGAAATAAAATGCAATGTATCCGATTTTATACCTGTTGAAGAATTTTTTGTCGAAATGAATAATCATAATTATGTCATTCTTTTTCGTCCGAATTGGAGTGCTAATGCAATGTCCTCTAAGTTTTTTGAGCTTATCGCATTTAGAAAGCCCATATTATATTTTGGTCCACAAGGCGAAGTTGCTGATTTTATTCATAAGCACGCATTGGGTTGGCATGTTACCAAGAAGAATTTTGATGAAACAATTCGTCAATTTTTATTAAACCTTGAAACAAGAAAGATACCCAATAAAGGATATGATCTTTCTACACATACATTTGATTACCAAACGAAATTATTTGTTGATGAGTTAAAGATATTATAACTTCTGAAGTTTTAAAAAAATATTATTCCTACCGATTCTTCAACTGTAATTTACGATCAACAAACTTTAAATTTTTTAGGAAAGCTTCCCTTTTTTAAAATAGTTTTCCTGTCTTACTGGGAAGAAAATTACACTGTAAAAACAAATTATGCAGATTTAGCACTTCTATTCGAAGCGTAAATTATCCTCTTCAAAAAAATAATTTTTCGAAGACCTACATCCGCGAATGATTTGTATTTTTACAGCGATGGCGAAAGACAACACAATCCCGAAACCTGCAAAAGCAATCGAGGAAACGCCTTTGATGAAACAATACAATACCATCAAAGCGAAATATCCGGACGCACTTTTGTTGTTTCGCGTGGGCGATTTTTACGAAACTTTTTCTTCGGATGCTATTAAAGCAGCGCAAATTTTAGGAATTGTTTTAACGCGCAGAGCCAATGGTGTTGGCACTTTTATCGAGCTCGCCGGATTTCCACATCATTCTTTAGATACGTATTTACCAAAATTGGTGCGCGCCGGACACCGCGTTGCCATTTGCGATCAGCTCGAAGATCCCAAGCAAACAAAAACAATTGTGAAAAGAGGCGTTACCGAATTGGTAACTCCCGGCGTTTCGTACAACGATAAAATTTTAGAACACAAAGCAAATAATTTTTTAGCCTGCGTACATTTTGAAGAAAAAAAAGCGGGCGTTTCTTTCTTGGATATTTCTACCGGCGAATTTTTTATTGCGCAGGGAACACCTGAATACATTGATAAATTATTGAGAAGTTTTAAGCCAAGCGAAATTCTTTTTCAGAAAAATAAAAAGAAATTCTTTTATGAATTGTTTGGTGAAAAAATTTATCACTACGGATTAGAAGATTGGATTTTTACCACCGAATTTGCCAACGACTTATTGTTGAAACACTTCGATACCAAATCACTCAAAGGTTTTGGAATCGAGAAAATGGACATGGGAATTATTGCCGCTGGCGCTGCTTTGCACTATTTATCAGATACGCAGCACGATAAAGTGAAACACATTCTTCGCATTGCGCGCATTGAAGAAGACAGTTATGTGTGGCTCGATCGGTTCACCATGAGGAATTTAGAATTGTTTGGATCGGCAAACGAAAACGCAAAAACGCTGATTGATGTGATGGATCAAACCGTTTCACCAATGGGTTCGCGCTTGCTGAAACGCTGGCTGGCATTACCGCTCAAAAATAAAATTAGTATCGAAGAACGTTTGGATGCGGTGCATTATTTTTTGAAAGAAAAAGAAGCCTCTGAAAAAATAATTTTTCAACTGCGTCCGATTGGAGATTTGGAACGTTTGATTTCGAAAGTGGCTGTTGGGCGTATTTTACCACGCGAAGTAGTGCAGCTAAAGCGTGCGCTGACTGCGATTGAACCGATAAAAGAAATCTGCGCGACATCCGGAAATAATCAACTCCAAAAAATTGCGGAGCAACTAAATCCTTGTACACTTATAAGAGATAAAATTGAAAAAGAAATTTCTCCCGAGCCTCCCGTTCTCATCAACAAAGGCAATGTAATTGCGGAAGGCGTGAATGCAGAATTGGATGATTTGCGAAAAATTGCTTTTTCTGGAAAAGATTATTTACTGCAAATTCAACAACGTGAAATTGAAAACACGGGAATTAATTCCTTGAAAATTGCCTTCAACGGTATTTTCGGATATTATTTAGAAGTAACCAATGTGCACAAAGATAAAGTGCCAAACACTTGGATTCGTAAGCAAACATTGGTGAATGCAGAACGTTATGTTACGGAAGAATTAAAACAATACGAAGAAAAAATTTTAGGTGCGGAAGAAAAAATTCTTGGTCTCGAAACAAAATTATACAATGAATTAGTGTTGCATTTGGCAGATTACATCGTCCCGATTCAGCTAAACGCGCAGCTTTTAGCGCAATTGGATTGTTTGTTATCCTTCGCGATCATTGCTCAAAAAAATAATTACGTACGTCCAGAACTCAATGAAAGCAATGTGTTGGACATCAAAGATGGGCGACATCCGGTGATAGAACATCAACTTCCAATCGGAGAAGTATATGTGGCGAATGATGTTTATTTGGACGATGAAACGCAACAAATAATTATGATTACCGGTCCGAATATGTCAGGGAAATCAGCCTTATTACGCCAAACTGCATTAATTGTATTGATGGCGCAAATGGGAAGTTTTGTGCCCGCAAAACACGCACACATTGGTTTGATTGATAAAATTTTTACACGCGTAGGTGCATCCGATAATATTTCTTCGGGCGAATCTACTTTTATGGTGGAGATGAATGAAACCGCCAGTATTCTCAATAATATTTCTGGAAAAAGTTTGATTTTGTTGGATGAAATTGGTCGCGGAACCAGCACGTACGACGGAATTTCGATTGCTTGGGCAATTGCCGAATTTATTCACGAACATCCTTCCGCGAAAGCGAAAACCTTGTTCGCCACGCATTATCATGAGTTAAACGACATGACAGATTCTTTTAAACGGATAAAAAACTTCAACGTTTCCGTGAAAGAAATCAATAATAAAATATTGTTCCTCCGCAAATTAATTTCTGGCGGTAGCGAACACAGTTTCGGAATTCACGTAGCGAAAATGGCAGGAATGCCGCGCAAAGTGTTGGACAGAGCGAATGAAATTTTGAAACAATTGGAACAAACACACACACATTCCGAATCGAAGCAAAACGTAAAAATAAAATCTCCGAAAGACGATTTTCAATTGAGCTTTTTCCAACTCAACGATCCTGTTTTACAACAGATAAAAGAGGAACTTCAAAAAACAGAAATCAATACACTTACGCCTGTAGAGGCTTTGATGAAACTGAATGAGATTAAAAAAATGTTGGGGGAATAGTTTTTAGACGATTTTTTTATCTCAAAAAAGTACTTCCGAAAAAATAATTTTTCAACTCTCTTTTTCTTAATTTCTTTTTTCTTGAAAAAAAAGAAACAAAAATTCAAGAAAGCATAATTCCTCACACACAAGCAACACGGCATCGTATGCTTTCATTGCTGGCGCGCGTTCAGAAAATAATTTTTCAAATACTTTTTTTTAATGGCATCTGATTTCGAATAAATTTTTTTGAAATGAAGGCGTGATGAGTTCGGGATTTCCGAGCGTGCGAGGAAATCACCCGACGAATAGCCTTCAGGAAGCTAAAATGAAATGAGAAATCAAAGCCTTGAATTTTTCTTTGTTTCTTTCATTTGCTTCAAGACAAAAGAAAGAAAAATGAAGCTGTTTTTTCTCTTCAAAAAAATAATTTTTCAAAATTTGATTTTTTAATTACTTTTGTCATCCTAAATTACGCGAAAGTAGCTCAGTTGGTAGAGCGCGACCTTGCCAAGGTCGAGGTCGCCGGTTCGAACCCGGTCTTTCGCTCCAAATTTTGAAACCCTCTCTCGGAGAGGGATTTTTATTACAGAGGAGAATGTGTGGAAGGCTTTTGCACATTAATACGCTTCCGAAAACGTTCGGAAATGCCCAGGTGGTGGAATTGGTAGACACGCAGGACTTAAAATCCTGTGATCATTGCGATCGTATCGGTTCAAGTCCGATCCCGGGTACTAAGCCGGACAAATTTTTAAAGAAAATTTGTCCGGCTTTTTTAATCGCTATATCTGCACATTTTCAAATCTGCAAATTATTTTTCAAATTAATTCGTTACAGTTACAGCACCAGTGCTGGCATTAAAAGTGGTGGTGTAGGCTTTTAATCCGATAGTTGAATAGCCCGAATTTACGGATCCGTTATATAAATTGTAAGTGGAAGAACAATCTAAACAAATAGCCGTTCCGTTATTTTGTACTTGCACTACGCCATTACCATCTGTAATATTATAAGTGCAGGTTCTATCATAAGCTACAATTGTATTGGCATCTTTGCGATAAAGCAAAATTCCGCGATAACCTCCCGTTAAGGTAAGCGTTCCGCCAACTGTTTCCAGTGATTTGTATAATAAATTACCAGTATTAATACTAATGTTTACTGCTACATAAGGAACTGCGCTACTTGTTGAAGTATCAGTTGAAGGATCTGTTCCTTTGCTGCAGGAATTGTTTAAAAACAAAGACAACAGCATAAAAATTCCGATTAGTTTTTTCATGTGATTTATTTTTTACCTGTTTAAAAAACT
>JBDTAC010000007.1 GCA_039924845.1 Bacteroidia bacterium | reverse complement strand
AAGTCCACGTTTGTCCATCGTCTGTTGATTTATAAATTCCGTTACCGAGATAATACGCATTTCCGCCAGCGCTGGCAGATGCTCCATAAGCTTCTCCGGAACCATAATACCAAGTGTTGGTATGTCCAACACGAACATCTTGTGCTAAACAACTTACACTTTGCTGAATAGCAAGCGGTGTTGTCATTGTCCACGAACCACCGCCATCGGAGGAACGCCACATTCCGCCTGAACAAGAACCGGCAAGTAATATATTTTCATTGCTGATGTCTGCTGCATAAGCACGCGTTCTACCGCCTACATTCCAAGGTCCACGAGCTGCCCAAGTGCTTGCACTATGTGTACGTTCATTCTCAGAAGCAATATTAACAGGTAATGTGGAAGCATAAATTAATTCTTGTCTGCGAATATCGTTTGGGATTTTTCCTGTTTCGGGATCGCGTAAACGCTGAGTTTCCCATGCGATACGTTCATTGGCATCGTCTTCAAAAACACCTGCATTGTTTGTTGCATTTACATTTTGCTGTTTCGGAAAATTATTTTTTTGATGTTTCACTGATAAGGCAATTGTAGAAATTAATACTGCGGAAACAATGGCAGAAGATAAAAGAGTAGCTTTTTGATTCATGGAGATTATTTTTTTAGAGTATCAAATATATACATATATTTTTAAACAGGATTATTGCATAATGACACGCTTCTTTATAATTGATACATCTTCAAATCAATTCTGCATTCTTAATTTATTTAATCTTCAAATCAGTTTTGCATTTTCAATTGCTTTTTCTTTTGCCTTGAAGCAAAAGAAACAAAAATTCAAGGCTTGGCTTTCTCATTTCATTTTAGCTTCCTGAAAGCTATTCGTTGGGCGATTTCCGAACATCCGTTCGGAACTTCCCAATCTCATCACGCTTTCATTTTGCTAAAATTTTATTCGAAATCCGATGCCGCTGCTTTCAATTATCAATTATCAATTATCCATTGTCAATTTTCAATTCTTTGTTGGTGACAATCTGAACACTACCCACTACCCATTCTAATAATTAATTTGAAATTTCCTGTCAATCCTTCTATTTAAAAAATTAACGATCTGTGTGATCTCGTCAGAATTATTCTTACGAAGATGTTGTTCAAGGCTTAAATAACTTATTGATATTGACTTGTCTTTTGAAAAGACTGATAGCCTAATAGCTATCCCTGTTTTATTTTGACCCAGTTTGTTTATTTTAAATTTATTCACAGCATCTTTAAAATAAGCGTATAGCGAATCTTGGTCAATCTTAGTAATGCTTATTTTATTTGAATCACAAGAATTGGTATAAGCATTACTGCATTTATAAATGATTAGAGTATCCTCTGACGTCGGAACGTTCAAAAGAATAGTAAACCTATTATCACAACCATCACCGAATAGCTCAAATTTTAAACAGGATTTATTACTATCATTAGCATCAAAGCGATTTGTTTGCTGTTCTGTGCAAGAAATAATGCTTATTGAAGCTATAAAGAAGAATATAATCTTTTTCATTTGAAAAATTATTTTTTGAAACAAAAAAAGCGCATGACCAAATTTTGACACTGTTCAAACTAGTAATTAATTTGAGACTTCCTGCCAATTCTTCTATTTAAAAAATTAACAAGTTGTGTAATGTCAGGATTATCCTTATTAAGATCTTTAAGATTTAAATAACTTGTTGATATTGTCTTGTCTGTTGAAAAAATTGTTAGTTTAATTGCCATGCTTATTTTTTTATTTGGTCTTTCTCCGTTTATTTTAAACTTATTCATAGCATCTTTAAAAAAAGTGTACAGCGAATCTTGGTCAATTTTAGAAATGCTCACTCTTCGTGAATCACAAGAATCGCTATGAGAATTATAGTATTTATCAACGATTAGTGTGTCTTCCAAAATGTCGGGGGTAAAGTAAATAGTAATTCTTTTTTTATCACAATTATCACCGAATAATTCGAATTGTAAACCGTATTTATTGTTGTCTTTATTGTCAAAGAGGCTTGTCTGTCTTTCTGTGCAAGAAATAATGCTTATTGAAGCTATAAAGAAAAATATGATCTTTTTCATTTGAATTATTACTAGTCCTAATTAATAAACGACAAATACTTAAAAAATGTTATTTTTTGTTTCATTCTTTATAAATTTCTAACAGTCTGATGGCTTTCTTTTCCTTTATTGTTAGCCGGAGTGTGTTTTGTGTTTTCGTCCATTTTAACTGGTCGTCCTTGCATTTTTAATCTTTCCTCTACTGTCGTTCCTTTTCATAAAGTCATGCTAGGTACTTCTATTTTTCAAGTCCATGTTTTGTTATTAGAGGTAGGCTGGTTGGTGTATTGTTTCATTATATAATCTCCTAAAGCATCTACATCATCTTGTGTTACTATACCGTTTGGATCCACAACAACATCATTTTTATTGTAATTTTCTTTTGTCTGTCCCTGTATCTTGTCAGCGTCAAATATTGCGTCTGTTGAATAAAACACATCGAAATAACCATCATCCAAGCCAAGCAAATGTGCAAATTCATGAGGATAAGGAATATAATTAGAAGGAGGGCTAGCAGTCCATAATCCACTATTTCCTTTAGTAACAGTGGAACGGAAATCTGAATTTTCCTGTATAGGTTTTAACAAAACTATCTGAAATGGAAAGATTATTTTTCATTTTTCTCTTTCGATAAAAATACAAAATAAATTGTATAAAAAATAAAAAAACCATTCTTTTTTTGAATGGTTTTTTAAACAATTTTAATCAAGAATATTTAGTATTAAGCAGCAGTTAGCTTTTGCTTGTGTTTTTTCTTAATCAATTTTTTCCGAAGATTTAAGGCTTTGACATAGTCCCTTATCTCCTGTTTTTCTTTTTCGGATAGCTCCTTGTTTTCAACATAAAGGTCTATCTCTATTGGTTCTCTTTGCAGTTTCATGTTATTTATTTTTAAAATATTGGTTTATTAAATTATGTGTCGCTTCTCCTTCAATAATCATTCTTTGTCCGATAATTGTTGTAGCTCCTAATGTTTTATAGTAATGATTAATCAACAATGTTTTTGCAACGAAACTAACGATTCCACCAAATCCCTTTTCCTTAGATACCTTACAGGCAAAGGCAAACATATTTCCTGCAACACCTACATAAATTTTATTTTTTCCTCTGTTAAATTTGGCGTTTTCAACAAGATTTATAAAAATAAAATTCTCATCCACAGAAAAAGATATTAAGCCTTGAATAATTTTCGCATTATTTTTAATCGTCATTTTATAAACCTGCCTGTTTTTATTTTTAAGTTCCAAATGCCAATCAAAAAGCCAGTCTTTCTTTTTAATATCGCTCTTTGATACTTTGTGAAACTCCGTATCGAAAACATCCCCACTGAGTACATTTTCGATCGAGTTAGTCAATTTATCAATTTCAATATTTACTTCTTTTTTTCTTGCTTTTTTAGCCACCTTAAATTTACGATTTTTTTTTTATTTTGTTACACAAAGTTACAAATTATTTTTTAATTTAATCCAACGGAAACCATTTATTGATAAGCGTTCTTTGTTCGTTGAGATTATTTTGTTTGTATCGTTCGGTAGAAGAAGTCCAACGATGACCTGCCAATAATTGAACTTGTTCGAGCGGTATTTTTTTCTCGTTGAGCCAGTTGGCGATAACACTTTGCCGAATCGTTTTGGTGTTTAAATTTCTATCAGGAAAAAGCGGCTTATAAATAATCTTTTCGGGTAACAAAAAATTATTTTTTTCAATCAATTTTATTTTCTTTTTTTTCGAAAAATTATTTTTTCAAACTGGTTTTTTTACTGAAAAAAAATTCTCAGAAGGACAATCTGAAAACTACCTTATTTATTATAACCATCAGGTAAATTATTCCATATCAGAGCTACTAAATCTTTATTATACATTATTGCTTTGTTATTGTATTCGAATGGACAACTTGCACAATTCCCTCTCATGCAGAAATCAGAAGTTGTATTATTGCTAAAAAAGATTATTGTTTTTACTCTTACATCAGGAGTCCTTGAATCTTTTGATAATTTTATTTCCTTTAGCCTTTTATAAAGTTCATTGCAAAAAACAGAATCAGTTATTGTAGTATCTTCCATCTCCGCTTTAAATGTGCCTTCAAAATCATCACAATTTATATCTATGATGGTCTCTATAAGTGGGGATGCACATTGGATAATAACTTTTGTTATCTTAATACTATCAACAGTATTAATTTTTGCTTTGGGTAATTGCCTTCGGGTGTTATGGCAAGATGCCATTAGAATGCAAAAGCTAATTAATAAGGAAATATAAAATTTTCTATTTATCATAATTTATTTGAGGGGTGCGTAAGAAGATCCTTTATCAGATGATTTTGCAGTAGGTGCCTTATTTGGAGTTATATACTGAGATAATCCATAGTCTTTATTAGTGCCGTTTACTGTTGCACCAGTTCCAAATTCGCTTTGGGTTGTTGTCGGTCCCGCCATATATTGATATGTTCCTGAATGGTCTGTTCTGGTCTCCTCTCCTTTTTTTATTTCACCCAATTTTAATGCAACATTTTGTTCGCTTCCTGTTATTACTCGCCTTTCTTCTTTTGTAGTATATTTGGCATCGCCAGTTGTTGCATCTTTCGTATATTTCTCTGGATGTGTAGCGTATTCATACGCATGATCAGCCTCGTGAGATAAACCGCTTGCAGCTGATAAAATATGACCTTTAGTAGTTAGGACTCCAGCATGCGCATTCCATAATATAGTGTTCTTTCCATTTCCTCCTTTCGCCTTGTCGGGAGTAAATTTGTCTCCTCCTTCTGCTTCTGTACCTGAACTAATTGATGTACTTTCCTGAATATATACAGGAACTTTAGAGGCCTCTAATTTTGCTATAACACCTGCGGCACCATGTTGGTTTAAATATTTAATTGTTGTCGCAAATTGTATTTTAAACTGGCTGGATGTTCCTTTGGCAAAATAAATTATATCTCCATTTGCATCGTTATACAGTATCGGATTATCACCAAACCCCACATAAGGGCTTTCCCACGCTTTTCCTTTCGGGTCTAAGCTCCACCACCTGCCACCTAAACGGGTGTCCAGTTCTCTAAACTCGGTAGTGTAAGCATTCCCAGCTCCATAAACCTCGTTGTCTTTTTCTTTTCCGTTGAAACCGAACCTAAAACCTGCTGTATAGGTTTTAACAAAACTATCTGAAATGGATAAAGTATTTTTCATTTTTTCTTTCGATAAAAATACAAAATAAATTGTATTGAAAATAAAAAATCCATTCCTTTTGAGAATGGATTTTAAACAATTTTAATCAAGAATTAAATCGAAAGCATATAATCGGAAAGCTTAGCTTTATCGGAATACTTAAATACTGGAAGTACAACATAATTACGACTCGATTTGTTTTGCGTTTTAGCAACAATACGAAGCATTGACAGAACTTCTTCTCCCGCATTTGATATGTTCACAAGTACACTAAAAGAGTTTTGATATTTTTCTTTTTCTTTATAAAATTGGTCGGCAAATGACCTTGAAATATATTCTACTTTTGAAAAATCAAATTCTATTTCTTTGCTTGACATCTCTGATAGCAAACTAAAAAGATTCAACGCAGCTTCCCTCGAATGCAATGTATTACCAAATTCATTGGCTACATTTATTTTTATCGTTTCTGTGTTTTTCATAGGTTCGTTTTTTCTATTCAACGCAAAGTTAATCAATTATGTTAGATTATTTACCTTCAACAAAGTTGTAAAAATTAAAATCATCCTGTTGAATGACTGGTATTCGTAAAGCAATATAACAGCCTTTGTAATTATATTCGTCAAGAAGGCTCAGCACTTCTTGTTGTTCAAGAGTCTGTATATAAAACGTCCCTCCCGAATATAAAAAGAACTTTCCCTTTAGACCAGTTACAAGCATTTCTCTTGAAGTAGATATGCCAAAGCCTCTGCTCTCTGCCAAATCCTTTGTTGATTTACCAAATACAGCAAAATTAATGGCTTCTTCTTCTGATTTAGGATGATGCTTTCCACTATCAATATATGATTGAAAAAGACCTTTTCCATAATCTACGATACACACATCCATATAATTTTTTGTAGGATAAAACTGTGCGAACAAAATACCTTTTTCAGAGCCTGAGTGTTCAACTATATTTTGAGTTAATTCATCAATCAAATAAGCAATTGCTGTAAATTGCTCCTGTTTTAAACCAAGTTGGTTCTTAATTATATTGTTTATCGCAGTAATAATTTTTTCTCTTATTTTGACTTCGTGTTCTGTTTTTCCTGTGGGAAAGCAAACGATAGGAATGTATGTTTTAGTATAATATGACCTCAACGCATTATCCAATTCATCTAAATTACATTCCGAATAATTGAATCCATCGTAAAACGAAATAGTATCTAAATAATTTGAAAATTCTTCGTTTACGCTATTCGTTATTACTTTACTTTTCTCACCACCTTTTTGATTATGAGAATTTGCTAAACTCGCAGCACCACCAATAATAAAAGGATTTGCAAATTTACATTTGCTAAAATCTATTTCTAAAATATCCACCTCATTTTGATTCAAAATTGAAACAAAATTCATGAAATTATATATGGGCTCTAAAAAATTATCAGAGCCTCTTTTGGGAATATTTAAGGTTATTTTATTCATGTTTCCAAGTTCAAATTTATCTATTTATAATTTACGCAGTTCATTTATTTTACAATTATTTCATCCGAGCGGAAACCATTTATTGATAAGCGTTCTTTGTTCGTTGAGATTATTTTGTTTGTAACGTTCGGTAGAAGAAGTTCAACTGTGTCCTGCTAATAATTAAACTTGTTCGAGCGGTATTTTTTCTCGTTGAGCCAATTAGCAATAACACTTTGTGGAATTGTTTTCGGTTAGTAATTTGAAATCTTCAAATTCCAAAATCATTTCCAATTTTTTTTTCTTTTAAGTCCTCCCTTTGAGGAGGATTTAGGTGGGGCTAATTTCAACATCCTCTCAGGTGACATTCCGAACACTACCAACACTACCTACCCTATAAAATTTTGAACACTACCGTATAAATAATAAATAGAAGTATCAAAACTATTATCCCCATAAAACCATTTTTTCGCCCTTTACTTTTTTCATCTTCGTGTGATAAGTAAGTTTGGAATTTTCCTTTAAATCCATTCAACATCCAAAACACAAAGGCTCCTATACATTCTACTATTATACAGGCAAAGAATCCTCCCATTATTTTGTTGTTGAATTTGGTTGACTAACCGTTTTAGGTCCAGGATTATCGACTGTTTTTTGTGTTTTAGTTCCAGAATTGCCGGTAGTAAATAAATCTTTTAGATATTCTTCAGATTGTGCAGCTATAATTATCAAATTTCCTGCGTGAGCAGCAGAAATTGTAGAATTGCCTACTGCTACTGGGGAAGCTACCCAACCTGCTGCACCAACAGATTCCTTAGGTATTACTTTAAGAACACCCAACGTAAAGGTAACCATTTCACCTCCTTCGTCCAGATTAGTGGGATCTGGAATATCAGTTATTAAACTAAATGCCCCTTTAGCTATTTTAATAGCTGTTTCCTTAAATTGTACTTTTTGAGCATTTTTTGCCTGAGCTTCACTAAAATTATTGGGTGTAATAATAGTCGTTGTTGAATAAGAAGTGCTACCATCCATGTTCTGCGTTTCTTTTACTGTAACATTTATGTCAATATTTTGGCTAATCGTATTCTTTATGGTCGCTTTTGCTTCTTGTCTAGTTACAGCAGAAGTAGTAGTAGCAGTAGCGGGGAATTTTGCATCTCCTCCAATTTTTTCATACGCATCATTTGTTAAAGCATCTAAGGCCTCATTCTTTGCATTCGATATAACAATGTCTTTCTGTGTAGGTTGAATTAAAGCTTCCACTGATGGCGAGCCTTTTATATTAGGTTCTTCTCCATCTAAATCTGCGGCAACAATAGGCATATCGCCAGCGAACATATATGAAGAATAAAAAGGATATTTTTTGAATAACGGGTCAACACTCATAAACCTACCTAACCTCGCATCATACATTCTCATGCCGTAATCATAGGCATTTCCAGTTCCGTAAAGCTCGTTGTCCTTTTCTTTTCCGTTGAAGCCGAACCTAAAACCAGTAGTGTTTAAATTCCTGCCTGGCATCAGCATCCCGAAAGGATAATAATCCTGAGCAGTAATAACCAAAGGGATATAATATTTAGCAGATGTACCAGAAGTTGTATCCACAGGAATTTTTTTATCGCTCAAAGTTACAAAAACATTACCTAAGTGGTTGGTTAATTCGTATTGTTTTTGTTCTTCCATGTATGTCCATGTGATGGAATCCAGACCTGTTATATCTTCGCAAGAGCAGGGTGGAGGCCAGCAACAAGGCACTGGTAGTGGCGGAGGTGTGAGCATCAATTTCCATACTCGAAGTATCGTCCGCCAGAGTGTGAGAGTCAATTTCCAGACCCGAAGTGTCGTCCGCCGGAGTGTGAGAGTCAATTTCCAGACCCAAAGTATCGTCCCCACGAGTTGCAGAGTCAATTTCCAGACCCAAAGTGTCGTTCCCGCGAGTTGAAGAGTCAATTTCCAGACCCAAAGTGTCGTCCCCACGAGTTGAAGAGTCAATTTCCAGACCCGAAGTGTCGTCCGCAGGAGTATGAGCATTTGTTTCCTTACCCGAAGAGTCGTCCGCTGCAGTTGAAGAAGTAATTTTTTTCTGAAAATGTTCGAACCGCCTACTTCGCAAAAATTCCGCATCATTGCAGAAAGATGTTTAGTACTTTTCAAAAAAATAAAATGTGTAATATTGAGAAAAATATTTTTTTGGGAGGATGAAGAATCTATTTACAGAAAACATTAAAATTTCGCTTAATTCCATCAAAGGGCAATTGCTGCGCACCATTCTTACCGCATTGATTATCGCCATTGGAATATGGGCTTTGGTGGGTATTTTAACTTCCATTGATGTAATGAAATCTTCCATTAGCACAAATTTTACAAGTATGGGTGCGAATACATTTACCATTCGTAATCGCGGATTAAATGTGCAAGTGGGTAAAAAAGGAAAACATCCGAAGCCCTTTCGTGCCATATCGTTTGACGAAGCGGAAAATTTCGTAAAAGACTTTAATTTCCCTGCTATTGCTTCTGTTTCTACAATGGCATCTGGCACTGGAACGCTGAAATACGAATCGCAACAAAGTAATCCCAACATTCAAGTGATTGGCGGCGACGAAAATTATTTGGCAACTTCTGGTTATGAAATGGGAAGCGGCAGAAATTTTTCTGCGCAAGACAATACAGATGCCAATCACGTAGTAATGATTGGAAGCGAGCTGATCTCAGTGCTTTTCAAAAGCAACGAAAACCCCATTGATAAAGTTATTTCCATCGGTCCGGGTAAATATAAAATTATTGGAGTATTGAAATCAAAAGGTACAGGAATGGGTTTTGGCGGCGATAAAATTTGCATTATTCCACTCAACAATGCGCGGCAATATTTTCCCGATCCGAATATGTCTTATCGGATTAATGTATTGGGAAAAAATGCGCAACAAATGAATGCCGCCATCAATGAAGCAACGGGTGTTTTTCGGATTGTGCGTAAAATTCCGCTAAGCGAAGAAGATAATTTCGACATCGTAAAAAGCGATAACCTCGCCAATATGTTGATTGATAATATCAAAAAAGTAACTTATGGCGCAACCGCGATCGGCTTTATCACTTTGCTGGGCGCAGCAATTGGCTTGATGAATATTATGTTGGTTTCCGTAACAGAGCGTACGCGCGAAATAGGCATCCGTAAAGCAATTGGTGCAACCGGAAAAGTGATTCGCAATCAATTTTTAATGGAAGCCATTGTGATTTGTCAGTTGGGTGGTTTATTCGGAATTCTATTGGGAATTATTACAGGGAATTTAATTTCCTTACAATTCGGAATCGGATTTATTGTGCCTTGGGAATGGATTTTTTTCGGAATTGGTTTATGTCTTTTAGTCGGATTATTATCCGGAATTATTCCCGCCATCAAAGCTTCTAAACTCGATCCGATAGAGGCATTGAGGTTTGAGTAAATGAAGAATGCAGAATGAAAAATTATTTTTTTGAAGTTGCTTAACAAAACATTTTTATTTCTTACGTTCTTTTGACTTGATTCAAAAGAACCAAAAAATCAAGAAAGCATAATTCCTCACACACACGCAACACGGCATCGTATGCTTTCATTGCCAACGCGCGATTTTTAATTTCGACATCGGATTCATTGTGACTTTTTTCAAGAAAAAGAAAAGATAAATAGGAAGAATGAAAAATTATTTTTTCGAAGCCTTTAAAACCTCGTCGTATAAGTTTTCGTAAAGTGGTAAAATCAGATGAATGTCAAATTTCTCAGCTTGTTTGTAAGCGTTTGCTTTAAATTGTTTTAGGCGTTCTTCGTCTTCTAAAATATAAATAGCATTTTTCGCCATATCGTCTACATCGCCTACGTTGCTGAGCATTCCGGAAAATCCCTGAATATTTACTTCCGGAATTCCACCCGAATTAGTTGAAATAACAGGCACTTTACTCGCCATTGCTTCCAAAGCTGCCAATCCAAAACTTTCTGTTTCGGAAGTCAATAAAAATAAATCGGCAATATTTAAAACGTGTTCTGGATTTACAATTTTACCGAGCGAGCGAATGTCTTTACAGGTATCCAATTCGCGACACAATTTCTCGATATTGCTGCGTTCCGGACCATCGCCGATTAAAATAAGTTTCGCAGGAATTTTTTTTCGAACCTTATCAAACACGCGCAACACATCTTCTACCCGTTTTACTTTACGGAAATTAGAAACGTGAATGAGTAATTTTTCACCTTGCGGTGCGTACGAATGTTTGTGACATAAATTTTGAGAATGATTGTATTCTTTCAAATTGATAAAGTTCGGAATTACTTTGATATCACGAGTTACCGGAAAATGTTTGTAGGTATCCAATTTCAAACTTTCGGAAACAGTGGTAACGGCATCCGACTGATTAATAGCAAAAGTAATGACTGGTTCAAAAGATTTATCTCTGCCCAACAGCGTGATATCCGTGCCGTGCAGTGTGGTAATAAAAGGAATGTGAATGCCTTGCGAAGCCAAAATTTGTTTCGCCATATAGGCTGCAGATGCGTGCGGAATGGCATAATGAACGTGCAATAAATCTAATTTTTCATACTTCACTACATCTACTAATTTGCTTGCCAATACTAATTCGTAAGGTGGATATTCAAACAATGGATAATCGGAAACTTGAACTTCGTGATAAAATAAATTTTCCGAAAAAAAATCGAGGCGCACCGGCTGACTGTATGTAATAAAATGAACTTGATGCCCTTTTTGCGCGAGCGCTTTGCCTAATTCTGTGGCTACTACGCCGCTTCCTCCAAAAGTTGGATAACAAACAATACCGATTTTCATCTTTGAAAAATTATTTTTTTGAATGCCATTTATTTGTCAAAGATACTTATTTCTATTTTCAAGTTTTGCCGAAATTATCCGACAATAATTGAAAATAGATTTGAAAATTTGCAGATATGCTAATTAAAATGTTGGATGTCATTCCGAACTTGATTCGGAATCTGCGGGGGGGGAAGAGTCCTACTTAATTAGCGTATCGAAGACGCAACACTTAACCATTTTTATTTTGTCGCACGAAAATTTCGCTATCGCGGAAGCCGTCATTTTTTATAAATTTTTTAAATTGCCTTTTAGTCGTTGTGAACTTATAAGGAGGAATTGTATCTTGTGTTGTTTCGGTTATTTCTTTTAAATTTTCGAGGTCAAGCTTTCCTTCAATGCTGCTAATTACAAGTTGTCCATTTGATAATTTAACTTTCTTAATTACCCAACTTTCTTTGTCGTAACGTGTGTTTAAAAAATAGTACCCCTTAAATTTTCGTACAACGTTGTCGTAGTTCATTTGAAACAAAGTGTCGATGTAGTGAATGTGAGTTACCAAACTATCTCCTTCATGTTTTATTAAAGTCCTTTCATTTGTCTTTAGATCTATAATTGTGTCTCCTGAAACTCTTGAATTACTATCAAGTTGGTTTGGATTAACCTTGTAGTCATAGTCGTAAATTCTTAAAATTAATCCATTACTAATGGATAATGATGAATTGTCTGCAAGGCTTATGTATTGTCCTTGTAAGCGATTTGGAAATTTTGATAAATTGTCTGTCTTGGTTGGTTGCGGTTCATTAAAAGTCACAGGCGGCTCACAAGCAAATAAGCTTGTCAAAATGAACAATGTCAATATTAATTTTTGTCGTTTCATTGTCAGCTATGTCGTCTTTTAAATGCTCGGTAATATTTAGATTGCCGCAATCAAATTGTCGCTTTACGTTTCAAAAATAACGTATATTTTTTTTGCAACAAAATAGTTTTACAAGTTTAAAATGGCATAGGATTGCGAATAAAATTTTAGCAAAATGAAGTCGTGATGAGATTGGGAAGTTCCGAACGGATGTTCGGAAATCACCCAACGAATAGACTTTAGGAAGCTGAAATGAAATGAGGAATCCAAGCCTTGATCTTTTGGTTCTTTTTTATCAAGAAAAAAGAACGTAAAAAAACATTTTCTTAAAAGCTGAATACAACAATAAAATACCTTTTTTTCAATTATTGTTGAAGGATTTCAGCGAAGTTTTTCTTTCGCGCAGATTCCGAATCAAGTTCGGAATGACGTTCACATTTTTTTTAAATGTCATAATCACACATTTTTCAAATCGGATTTTTCGCGAAATAAAAACAATAAAAAAACGTCTTCAAAAAATTAATTTTTCGAAGACGTTTTTTAGAAAATGAGAATTACAATTTTATTTCTTCTCCGCTTTTATTGAGAAAATGATATTCCGTAAAGTGATACGAAGTAATGGCTTTTACAGAAATCCATTTTTTGTATTTGAGGAACCATTTTACTCGGATGGAAAAAAATCCTTTCAACAAATACGCTTCGATAAAAGGATGTACGCAAAGTGTAACCGATTTTTCGTTTTGTTCTTTTAAGATGTAACGTAAATTATTTTCGATGCCATCTACCAATAAAATACTGGCTTGTATTTCGCCAGTTCCGCCGCAAGAAGGACATTTTTCTACGGTTATAATATTCATTTCTGGACGAACGCGTTGACGTGTAATTTGAATCAATCCAAATTTACTTGGAGGCAAAATATTGTGTTTGGCACGATCTTGCTTCATCTCCTCTTTCATTTTATCAAACAATAATTTACGATTGGCAGGAGAGTGTAAATCAATAAAATCCACCACAACAATTCCGCCCATATCGCGCAAACGCAATTGGCGCGCAATTTCCGAAGCAGCTTCTAAATTTACTTCTAAGGCATTTGTTTCTTGATCTTTATCTGATTTTGTACGATTACCACTGTTTACATCGATAACGTGCAAAGCTTCGGTATGTTCTACAATCAAATACGCACCAGATTTCATATTCACTGTTTTCCCGAAAACAGCTTTTATCTGTTTATCTACACCGAAATGATCAAAAATAGGTTCGCTGCCTTTATAGAGTTTTAAAATTTTTTCTTTGTCGGGCGCAATAGTTTGTAAATAGGTTTTCATTTCCTCGTACAAAGTGGCGTCGTTTACGTTGATGCTGTTGAAACTTGCGTTCAGCAAATCTCTCAGAATCGCAGAAGTACGATCTATTTCGCCCAATAATTTTTGCGGAGGTTGGCCGCTTTTAAGCGCTTCAAAACAGGTATCCCATTTTTTAACCAAATCGTTTAAATCGGCATCCAAATCGGCAACACTTTTGTTTTCAGCAACAGTGCGCACAATCACACCGAAATTTTTCGGTTTGATACTTTGAATTAAGCGTTTCAAACGGTTTTTTTCTTCGGGATTTTTCAGTTTCTGAGAAACAGAAATTTTATCCGAAAAAGGAACCAATACCAAATATCGTCCTGCCAAAGAAATTTCCGTTGTAATTCGTGGACCTTTTGTAGAAATAGGTTCTTTCGCTATTTGCACCATTATGTGCTGATTGCCAGAAAGGATATTGCCTATTTTACCATCTTTTTTAATATCATCTTCTAATTTGAAATACATCAAAGCGGAAGCACTTTGTTTCCCTGTTTGTGTGAGTTTGGTGTATTTGTTAAGGGATTGCGCTTGCGGACCTAAATCAAGGTAATGCAAAAAGGCGTCTTTCTCGTAGCCTACATCCACAAATGCAGCGTTTAATCCAGGCATTACTTTTTTTACTCTGCCCAAATAAATATCGCCGACTGTATAATTATTATTGCTTTTTTCTCTGTTTAACTCAACTAATCTTTTGTTGTTTAAAAGGGCAATAACAACTTCTGTGGGAGTAGAATTAATTATTAATTCGTTCACTCTAAGTTTTTTTTAATGAAAATAACGCGCGCTCCGTACCGATGATTCCGGTGGACGAAATGCGAAAATTTGTGTTTTGTTTTAGAAAATGTAAGGAAAATAGCACGCGTACATTTAGTGTAGCAACATAAACTTTCCGCTTGGTTTACAAACATGAAAGTTTATGCGCAACGCACGCTCTTTAAGAGATTACTTTTTCTTATGGCGATTTTTTCTCAAACGTTTTTTACGTTTGTGAGTGGCCATTTTATGTCTTTTTCTTTTTTTACCGCTTGGCATTTTTTAAGTATTTTAACTGTTTTCTAATTTACTAATATAATTTTTTACTTCATTTCTAATGGTTGGATCGTCCACTAAACTAACGTATTTTTTTAAGCAGACAATGGCTTGTGCTTTATTTCCCGTTTTCTCGTACACATCTTCCATAAATAAATAGGCTTCCAAATACGTCGGATCAATTTGCAATACACGTTGAAAACGATACAGCGCTTTATCGTACTGACCAGAATTAACCGAGAAAAAACCCAAATTCAATTGTGCGTCCACATTGTTGGAATCTTTTTCTATAACACCTTTCAACAAAGAAATTCCTTTCATCGGATTGGTGCTACTTTCCACAAAACAAACACCTAAATCTACCTGTGCTTCCAAATTGGTGGGTGCAATTGCCAAACATTTATTCAAACAATCCATTGCTTTGTTGAACAACATCGGACGACTTTTCGCATCCACAAATCCCGCTGATTTATAATAACGATCACCGGCTCTGTACCAATCATTTGCTGCATTACTAAAACCTGCTTTTTGTTCGGCATAAAAAGCAGCAACTGCAGGCTTTTTTAAACTATCCCAACATACAATTAAAGAGTCTGAAAAATTAATTTTCTGATTCTTATCTGCATGTCCGAATAAACCTTCCAAACGTAAAGAAGTAGCATTTGCAGCTCCTGCGCTTGCTTTTTGCTGACTGATAAATTGATCGAACGTAACTGCACTCGAATCTGTTGTGGCTGCTACCGCAGATTTTGAAACGATTTCAGTGTTAGGCTTTTTACTTACAAAAAATAAAAGAACAAATACAATAATTGCTCCAGCAATAACTAATAATCGTGTTTTTTGCGCGGATTGCATGAATTTTAATTTACACTACTTTAACATTTTTTTTCACTTTTTCAGTGAATGTTTTAGCCGGTTTAAACGCCGGAATATTATGCGCAGGAATAATTATTGCGGTATTTTTCGAAATATTTCTACCTGTTTTCTCTGCTCTCTTTTTCACGATAAAACTTCCGAAACCTCTCAAATACACGTTATCTCCTTTGGTAAGCGAATTTTTCACTGATTTCATAAATGTTTCAACCGTTACCTGCACAGCAACCTTTTCTACTCCTGTTTTCTCTGCAATTTCTGCGATGATATCTGCTTTTGTCATACTACTCTTTACACTTTTTATACTTTGATTATCAATTTTTTAATCCCCTAATAATTTATTTAAGGGCTGCAAAGATAATATTAAAATTGATATACAAAAAATTAACTTTTATTCTATTTTTAAGTTTACGAATTCTGTTATCAAAAATCTATAATCCGATTTACAGGCAGATTATAGATTTTTGATAACCACTATAATTCCATAAGTATTCAAAAAATTAGTTTGCACTAATTATTAATTATTAATTTTGGCATTTGTTCTGAAAAATAATTTCTCAGAACACTTATTTTCTACTACTCAATAGCTAAACATCTAAAATCAATTTCCCCATGTCAACATTAAAAGGAGGAGAATTCCTCATCAAAGAAACAGAAGCCAAAAATGTTTTTATTCCCGAAGAGTGGAACGAAGAACAATTAATGATTGCGCAAACTTGCAAAGATTATTTAGAGCAAGAAGTGTGGCCCAATCTCGATAAAATTGATCGCCAAGAAGATAATATCAATGTTCGCTTATTAGACAAAGCCGCTGAACTCGGTATTCTCGGACTAAATATTCCAGAACAATACGGAGGTTTTGAAAAAGATTTTGTTACCGGAATGCTTGCTACTGAAAGTATTGGTGCTGGGCACAGTATGGCAGTTTCTATTGCGGCTCATACCGGAATTGGAACGTTACCGATTTTATATTATGGAACCGAAGCTCAAAAAGCCAAATACCTTCCGAAACTTGCCAATGGCGAATGGAAAGCAAGTTATTGCTTGACAGAACCAAGTGCTGGATCGGATGCTAATTCAGGAAAAACAAAAGCAGTGCTTTCGCCTGACGGAAAAAATTATATTTTGAACGGACAAAAAATGTGGATTACGAATGCTGGATTTGCAGAGGTCTTCACGGTTTTTGCAAAAATAGATAACGATGAAAATTTAAGTGCTTTTATTGTGGAAAAATCTTTTGGCGGAATTACACTAAATCCGGAAGAACACAAAATGGGGATTAAAGGAAGTTCTACGCGCCAAGTTTTTTTCAATGATTGTAAAGTACCAGTAGAAAATTTATTATCCGAACGCGGAAACGGTTTTAAAATAGCCGTTAATATTTTGAATATGGGTCGTATAAAGCTTGCTGCGGCTGCTTTGGGCGGAGCAAAAGAAACTGCGAGTCAATCTGTAAAATATGCAAATGAGCGCCAACAATTTGGCAGACCAATTGCAAAATATGGCGCTATTCGTTACAAATTGGCGGAACAAGCTATTCGTATTTATGCTTCTGAATCGGCTTTGTATCGCGTTACCCAGGATATTGAAGACAATATTCAATCGCTTGCAAAAGGCGGAATGGATTACGCAAAATCTATTTTAAAAGGCGTGGAACAATTTGCTACCGAAGCTGCCATCATGAAAGTAAATGGTTCGGAAGTGTTGGATTACGTGGTGGATGAAGGCGTTCAGATTTATGGCGGAATGGGTTATTCTGCTGATGCTCCGATGGAACGCGCTTATCGCGATGCACGTATCAATCGGATTTTTGAAGGAACGAATGAAATCAATAGAATGTTGATTGTAGATATGATGCTGAAACGTGCCATGAAAGGCGAATTGGATTTAATGGGACCAGCTACAAAAGTGGCAGGAGAGTTAATGTCAATTCCTGATTTTGGTGCAGACGAAACGACTTTATTTGCAGCTGAAAAAAAATATTTACAAAATTTCAAAAAAGCAATTTTGATGGTTGCTGGCTCTGCTGCTCAAAAATTAATGATGGAATTGGCGAAAGAACAAGAAGTATTAATGAACATTGCAGATATGCTAATTGATTTATACGTTGCCGAATCGTTGCAATTGCGTGTTGAAAAATTGGTCGGAATGCGTGGCGAAGAAAGTTGCAAAGTTCATATTGATATGATGCGCATTTTTATAAATGATGCTGCCGATCGTATCAACAAAAATGGGAAAGAAGCAATTAATTCTTTTGTACAAGGCGATGAACAACGCATGATGTTGATGGGTTTAAAACGTTTCACAAAAACAGAATCTTTTAACGCAAAAGACGCACGCAGAAACGTTGCCGCTAAATTAATTACAGAAAATAAATACTGTTTTTAATCGAAGAAAAATCGTTCGAAAAATAATTTTTTCAAATGGAGATTTATACCTCGTTTATAAAATCGCCTATCGGGTGGATGGAATTAACAGGAAATGAATCGGGAATTTCTTCGCTCATTTTTATCGAAGAAAATAAAAAAAATATTTTTGAAATACACGATTCTTTGAAAAATGTAGCGTATCAAATCGAAGAATATTTTTCTGGCAAAAGGAAAATTTTCGAGCTCAAATTAAATCCGGAAGGAACCGATTTTCAAAAAAAAGTTTGGCGAGAATTGGCTGAAATTCCTTTCGGAAAAACTGTTTCATATTTAACAATCGCAATTGCTTTGGGCGATAAAAATGCAACGCGAGCCGTAGGAAATGCCAACGGGAAAAATCCTATTTCTATTATCGTTCCCTGTCATCGTGTAATTGGCGAAAACGGAAAATTAACTGGCTACGCTGGTGGTTTGTGGCGAAAAGAATGGTTGCTTCAGCACGAAAAAAAAGGTAGTTTAGGCGAGCAAAAACAATTGTTTAATCTTTAAAATACTCAGATGAAACTTCACGTAATTAATTCCGGACTTTTTAAATTAGACGGAGGCGCGATGTTTGGCGTTGTTCCGAAATCCTTGTGGAACAAGACAAATCCAGCCGATGCCAATAATATGTGCACCTGGGCAATGCGTTGTTTGTTGATTGAAGATGGGAATAAATTAATTTTAATTGACAACGGAATCGGGAATAAACAAGACGAGAATTTTTTTAGACATTTTTATTTGAGCGGAGATGATTCGCTTCAAAAATCACTTCGAAAAATTAATTTTTCGAGTAGCGATATAACCGATATGTTTTTAACGCATTTACATTTTGACCATTGTGGAGGCAGCATTCAACACAATAAAAATAAAACAGGTTTTGAAACTACTTTTAAAAACGCCACGTATTGGAGCAATCGCGAACATTGGGAATGGGCGACAAAACCCAATCCGCGCGAGAAAGCAAGTTTTTTGAAAGAAAACATTTTGCCTATTCAAGAAAGTGGACAATTAAAATTTGTAGAAAAAGAAGGTGAATTATTTTCTGATTTTTCAGTGATGTATGCGCGCGGACACACTGACGCGATGATGATTCCGCACATTAAATACAAAGGTAAAACTATTGTTTATATGGCAGATTTATTACCTTCTACCGGACATATTCCTTTGCCTTACGTAATGGGTTACGATACGCGACCGCTTTTGACGATGGAAGAAAAAAAGATTTTTTTGGAGAAAGCAGCCGAAGAAGAATTTATTTTATTTCTCGAACACGATTCGGTAAGCGAATGCTGCACCGTTCAGAAAACAGAAAAAGGAATCCGATTAAAAGATACTTTTAGTTTAAGCGATTTTTTCGGCGAGTAAAATAGTGTTTGAAAAATTATTTTTCGAAGCCCTTTTTTAATTTATTTTTTATGAAAAAATATTTTTTTACCTTCTGTTTTTTTTGTCTTGTACAAATCTGTTTGCAGGCACAAAGTATATCCTACGCAAAACAAATTATCGACACGCTGGCTTCCGAAACCATGCACGGGCGTGGCTATGTAGGCGATGGAAATAAAAAGGCAGCTATTTATATCGAACATCAATTTGAGAAAATAGGCTTGCAGAAATTCGGAAAATCCTATTTCCAAAATTTAAATTTTCCGGTGAATATTTTTCCGGGAAAAATGGAAATTAAAATAGACGACAAAAAATTAATTCCTGGTGAAGATTACATAGTTATTCCTGTTACAGCAAGCACTTCTGGAACATTTCCGATTCTTCTTTTTAATGACTCTGTTTACAAAAATCCGAAAGCATACGAAGCCTTTCAAAAAAATAATTTTTCAAATGCATTTATTTTAGTGGACGATTCCGGAATAAAAAACAAGGATACTTTATCGTTTTTTGAACGTTTGCGATTCAATCCTTTTCATGCGAAAGGCGTGATTGTATTGAGAACTAAATTGACAGAAGAAATGTCGCAATACGTTGAAAAGTATGCGCTCATCGAAACGCTTAGGAATAAATTTCCAGTATCCGGAAAAAATATTTTTCTCGACATTCAAACTAAATTTTTAGAAAAATGTCGTACACAAAATGTTATTGGGTTTGTAAAAGGAACTCAGTATACAGATTCGTTTATTGTGTTTTCGGCACATTACGATCACCTCGGAGAAATGGGTAAAAACGCTTATTTTCCAGGAGCGAGCGACAATGCCAGCGGCGTAGCGATGTTGTTAAATTTGGCAAACTATTTCAGCGCACATCCATTAAAATGCTCCGTTGTTTTTATGGCATTTACGGGTGAAGAAGTAGGTTTACTCGGCTCAAAATATTATACCGAACATCCTTTGTTTCCATTATCGGAAATAAAAATTTTAGTAAATATGGATATGGTTGGAACGGGCGAAGAAGGCATTACAGTTGTAAATGGCAGCATTTTTAAAACTGATTTTGATTTACTTTCAAAAATAAATTCCGAAAAAAATTATTTGTTGCAAGTTAAAATTCGTGGCGAAGCAGCGAACAGCGATCATTATTATTTCTCCAAAAAAAATGTGAAAGCAGTATTTGTTTACACGATGGGCGGCTCGAAAGCATATCACGATGTGTTTGACAAACCTGCACTTTTATCGCTCGCTAAATTTGAAAACTTAGCGCATTTATTAATTGATTTCGCAACAGAAATTCAATAAAAAAGGGAACCCGAAAGTTCCCTTCTTAAAAATTATTTTTCGAAAAAATTATTTTATCACATTGAATTTTCCAGTGTGCATAGTGTTGTTATTTTTATCTGTTATTTGATAAATGTACAAGCCAGCAGCATATTCGTCGGTACTAATTTTCAAATGTTCTTGATTTGCGATGTTGTACGAGTTTATTTTGCGTCCAGTAATGTCATATACAATTACGGATGTTGCATTTTTCATATTCGTAGTTACCACGTTTAATTCATTGATAGCTGGATTCGGAAAAACCGAAACATGCTCAGTTGCCATTGAATTTTCAGGAATTCCTGTCGTATTCAAATTGGCATCGTCCACATAAAAAATGCTTCCTGCGTGATGTCTTCCAGTTTTACGAGGATTAGTTGCTGAAAAAGCGACTATGCAAGTATCTGGAGTACCAGTCAATAAAGAAATATATGGAGTGGTGAATAACGTGTAAGTAGAAACGTTTCCTGCAATTCGAATAACCGCTACATCAAGAGTATCTCTCTTATGAGTAATTGTATTAAAGTGGGTTAAAGCAGAAAGTCCCCAAGCAGTATCTACTCCATTAGGAATATATTCCGCATAAAATTGAAAAGCACTTGGTATTGCAGCGTAAGCAAACCCTGTTTTTATTCCAGAACCACTCACGCTTCCTGTTACGGCTAAACCAATAGTATCAGGTAGTGTTGCCGACAATGGGTTGTTGGTTAGAGCAACCGATACGATTTTCATCGCAGCAGCACCGTTATGAATAATAGTTGTTTCTTTAAAAACAGAAACAGGATTACTTCCTAAAAAGGAATTGGATAAAATATTTGCCGTCGCATATCCTTGTGGATCATCGTAAGCTGGCGGACCAGAAGTGTGAACCCATGTTTCAAAACCAGGGTTTGGAAGTGCTTGTGCATTGGCATTTAAAACACCGAATGTAACAATTGACATACCGACAAAGAGTATTTTTTTTATCATAATATATTTATTTTTAGGTTATTTTTTTTAATTTACTCCACCAAAGGTAATTATTTTTTTTAGAAAACAAAAAAAGGAAAATATGTGTTCTGAAAAATTATTTTTTGGAAGACCTTTTTTACACGAACAAAAAATGAAGAGCAACGAATATTATTTCGACTTTTTCTTCATCTGAGAAATAATTTTTGAGAAAGTTGCGGTATATTTTAAGGCAACAAAATTGGAATCCTTTTCTGTCCGATTAAAATCTGAAAAACCTAATTTTACCGCTTCTTCCAAACTTCCGTACGCAGCATCATTTTGTTTTTTTCGCGCATCAAAGCAAGCTGATAAATAGGCGTGTTCTGCATTTGTGGGATCTATTGCTGCATAAATTTGATTGAAATGATCGGCAGCATCCCAGGCATTTTTTTGAATGGCATCGCTAATTGTCATGTACGTCGCCAAACTCATAAAACCCAACAATCGTTGGTTCATCAAATAAATATCTTTATCCGACGGCGCATTTAATTTTTTAGTTTCGTCTTTCCACCAACTCACATCTTTGGATTGTAAATCGTCCATGTATTCTTGCTGAATGGCGCGCTCCTTCAGTTCAATAGCAGCTTGTGTTGCAATTGTTTTTTTTACGTTATCGGATGTTCCCAATTCGGCAATCATGTTATTTTCTACCTTCACATCGTACAATCCGGAAAGAAAATTCGACATTTTTCGATAATTCAAATACATGTTATAATCATCGTTTTCTTTTTCATATTTTTTGATGCTTATTTCATTTTCATCTGCTACTAAATTAATTAGTTTATCGTTTTTTGGAATCAATTTATCTTTCATCGCGTTAAGCGTAATCCATTCAAAAGCTTGATTCATAATTTCCACGGGAGCCCACTGGTGCTTACCGTTGTAAACAATTAATTGATGGCGAATATTGGTTCCCATTTTCGCAATTAAATCCTGCATTTCATTGTAATTAAAATCTTTATTCCCAACAATACCGATGTACGAAAAGGGATAAATCGTTCCCGGATCCAATCCGTTTATTCCTGCACCACAGCCGATAACGCCTGTAATTCCAGGAATCATTTCTGCTACAAGTCCAGCTACACGAGCACCTCCCGAAAATCCTGCCAAATAAACACGTTTATTGTCAATCGAAATACGTGCATGCGTATCGTCCATTAAGGTTTGCACAGAAGCATTGATAGCATCCCACGTTGTGCCATTTTGCGAATTGTTAGAACCAATTAAAACGTACCCATATTTTTCTGCTAAATTTTTATACAACGAAACGGGTAAAAGTCCGCTGGCATGCGGATCAAAACAATAAATAACGGGCCATTTTTTATCTGTGCTGTAATTGGAAGGCAAATACAAAGCATACGATTGCAGGCTATCCGATTCACAAATTATTTTCGGAATTTCTTTTCCTTTTGCGAAAGATTCGAAATGTTGTTTTATCGGAGCAACAGTTGTAACGGACGTTTGAAAAGTAGTAACGCCTTTTTTAACTTCATTGTTACTGCAAGATTGAAATTGCAAAAACAATGAACTTATTCCCAGAAATAAATAAATTGCGTACAGTTTCATCGAACCCAAAAGTAATAAAATTTAAACACGTGCGAACTAAATGTAACACACAGAAAAGGATGTCAAAGATATTTTACTATTGGAAATTAAGAGCTTCAAAAAAATAATTTTTTGAATGAAATAACGGGTTGAAAAAATAATTTTTCAACGCCAAAAATTACAACCCAATTGTAAAACCAGCACGGAAAATAGGATTAATATAAATGGAATTTGGTGATTGATTCACATCAAAAAGTATCATTATTACATACGATGAATTGTTGCCGAAAGGCTGACTGTATCCACCTCCAACCAATACGCTGTTTAGATTGATACGATCATTAAAGTAATCATACGTTGGAATATTTAAGACTTCGTATTCCGCATGCGCGAAAATATTATCAAACAAAAAATATTCGGCAAAGGCTCTACCTCCATAAACACTGGAAACAAAATTATAATAACTATCTTGATAATGATAATATTCATACGTAATGCCTACACCCACAGCAAATTGATCGCTTACGCGATAGCCAAACAAAGGTGAAATATCCACCAGCGTTTCAGTGCCAAATTGCAAGCCGAAATTCCCACCCGTATAAGTATGGCTCCAAAAATCAGGTTTGGGCTGCGGAGTCGGACGATGAGTGCGCACAGAATCTCTTTGTCCAGATTGATTTCCATCCTCATCGTATTGAGCAAAACTTTGCAAGGAAAACAAAATAAGCAGCAACAGAAAAATATTTTTTTTACTCACGTCCAAAATTTTTTTGTAAAAATAATCATTATTTGACTGCCTAAATTCGCGAAGGTTAAAATCCCAAATCCAGTAACACATTTTAAGCGTATGTTAGAAAATTGTACATTTGTAAAAATTTTATTTTTCGATTTTACATGAAACAAGCTTCATACCCTCGTTTTAGCCTCGGAAAAGAGCTTACAGCCGAGCAAACGAACTATTTTAACGAACAAGGATATATCCATTTTGAAAATTTTATTTCAAAAGAAAAAGTACAGGAATTAATTTTAGCTGCCGAAGAAGTGGAAAACCGCTGGGCTGCCGAAAAAGTGGAAAAAATAAACGGTGTTCCCATTAAATATGGGGTAAATGAAGAGGGGAGATCCATTGTGCATCGTTTCGCCTTTTTATCACTTCACAGCCAAGCATTTCATGAGTTGTTGCAAGACACTCGCTTTCCTGCATTGTTTCCGCTTTTACAAGCTCCCGGGCGTATTGGCGAAAATGAAAAAGATGGTTTGGTGTTGAATCATTATCTCAATATGGGCAGTAGTAATTTCACCAAAATGGGTTGGCATACCGACTGTTTGCGGGATGTTTTTTACGGAAAAAAAATTATGCCGATGTTAAATGTCGGGATTTATTTGGATGATTCTTCCGATGATAATGGCGGTTTACGCGTGATTCCAGGTTCGCACAAACAAAATTTTATCAAACTTGTTTTTGGAAAAAAATATTTTGTGGACAATACGCCCGATGAAAATGAAATTGCTATCAACGCAAAAGCCGGAGATTTAACCGTGCACGACGGTCGCATGTGGCATCGTGTAGCCTTGTCGCCGCACATTGGTCCAAAAAGCAGAAGAAGAGTAATGTACGTTCCCGTGATTAGCGGAAAATACGCTCCAAAATCAGAAGACAGTCCGACTCAATTGTACCAACGTTTTTCGAAATACGTAAAATAATCCTTCAAAAATATGAGTGAGCAAAAACATTTAGCTCTGATTACCGGAGCCAGCAAAGGTATTGGCAAAGCGATTGCCGAAGTATTGGCAAAACAAAAAGTGGATTTGTTGCTCGTTGCCAGATCTGCGGATATGCTCAAAAATATTGCGGAAGATTTCAGTAAAAAGTACGGCGTAAAAATTAATTTTTTAGCCACCGATTTATCACTTCCCGATGCTGCTGTTACTATTCAAAAATGGTGTTCGGAAAACAATTACAATGTCTCGATTCTCGTGAATAACGCGGGTTACGGACTTTGGGGCAGATTTGATACACTTGAGTTGAGCGAGCAAAAAAACATGATGCAACTCAACATGAATGCCCTTGTAAACATTACGTACGAATTATTGCCGCTCTTAAAAAAACAACCAAAATCATATATTTTAAATATCAGTAGTACTGCCGCTTATCAAGCGGTACCATGCCTTAGCGTGTATGCTGCCACTAAATCTTTTGTGCTTTTATTTTCGCGCGGATTGCGTTACGAATTAAAAAAATCAAACATTTCTGTTACCTGCGTTTGCCCCGGTGCAACGGATACTAATTTTATGGACAGAGCTGGAATGGAAGCCTTGAAAGCTACCGCTGCCAAATTTAATATGCATCCCGAGGATGTTGCGAAAACTGCTGTAAATGCTATGTTTAAAGGCAAAGCAGAAGTATTGCCAGGATGGATGAATTTGGTTTCTGCAAAAATGACTTCCTTTATTCCGAAATCATTGACGGAAAAAATTGCCGGAAATTTATACAATAAATAATTCTTTTTCAATACGTATTTTTGTGCGATGAAAAAATTATTTTTTCTTCTGAAGTATTTCCGTTATCGCATTAAAGCTCTTGATAAACACGGCGTCCATTCTCCTTTTGTTTTTCATTTAATAACAGAAATTTTTGAAAATAAAAATTCGTTTTATGCTTTTAACGCGATTGAAAAATTGCGGCAGAAAATGATTTTATCTTCCGAAATAATTGTGGTGGAAGATTTTGGCGCTGGTTCTAAAAATTTAAAAACTAAAAAAAGAGCCGTAAAGGACATTGCAAAAACATCGGTAAAACCTACCAAATACGGACAATTATTATTTCGGTTAATTCATTATTTCGAATTTAAAAACATCTTAGAATTAGGCACATCACTTGGTATTACGACACTTTATTTAGCGATGCCCGATTCAAACGCAAAAGTTATTTCTATCGAAGGTTGTCCGCAAACGGCGGCGCTTGCAAAAAATAATTTTTCGCAAATAAAATGCAAAAATATCGAATTAATTATCGGAAATTTTGACGAAAAACTTTCTGCTTCGATAAATAAATTGCAAAAATTAGATTTTGTTTTTTTCGATGGAAATCATCGGAAAGAAGCCACCTTAAAGTATTTCAACGAATGTTTAAAAGCCGCACACAACGATTCCCTTTTTGTTTTTGATGACATTCACTGGTCGGCGGAAATGGAAAATGCGTGGGAAATGATCCAGAAAAATAATTCTGTAACCGTTACGATTGATTTGTTTTTTATGGGCTTTGTTTTTTTTCGAAAGGAATTAACGAAACAGGATTTTATTGTGAAATTTTAATTTTCTTCGTATGAAAAAATAATTTTTCAGCGAGTAAAGAACAGCCTTCAAAAAATTAATTTTTCAAAGAGCAAAATAACGTGTTCAAAAAAATATTTTTTTAAACGATAAAATTAGGTTGTTAAATTCCTCGTACCCATTAAGTTCTGCTTTTGTATATATTGTCAATAAGCTGTGCTTACAAATATATTATATTTTTTTCCATTTTATAAGCAAAACACAAGTAACACCACATAAGTTTCGTGCCTACGTGAAGTTATTTCGTTTTTGGAATTTTATATCCCATTTTTTTACGTGGTTTTTTATTTTCTTTTTTCTCTAAAAGTTCATCGAAATACCTAAATACAATTTCAATATTCTTTGTATTGTTTTCTGTTTTCCTTTCCAGCTTTTCTATTGCTAATCGTAATTCCGTGTTTTCAATAAGCATACTTTGTAATCTAACAAAGACTTCTAAAATCCGGATACTCATTTGTCTTGCTCTTGAACTTTTTAAAACATTTGCGAGTTGTAAAACGCCTAACTGAGTGAAAACCATTGGCGAATAACGTGTTCCGCCTCTTCCTGTTTTTGAGATCGCAAATTGCGACTTCAAAGAGATAAATTCCTGCGCTGTTAATTCAAACATAAAATGATTGGGGAATATGTCCTTATTGCGGTTTACTGCTCGCTTTAAGCTCTTTGTTTCTACCTGATATAATTCTGCTAAATCTGCATCTAACATCACCTTTTGTCCTCTAATGTAATAAATCTTACTCATTACTACTTCATCGGATATTATTACTGCGATTTCTTGTTTTGCCATATTTTTTGAGAGCTTGTAGATATCTCCATTTGTAATATCTTTTAATGATACAAATCTACTTTTTTATTTTTTGAGGTGCCAAATTGGTACCTCAAAAAAGGTATCCCATTTTCCGTAAGCATGAAGCTGAAGTATTGGCTGTAACTACAAAAATTAATTTTTCGTCCACCTAAAGATAGTAAATCGGTTTAATCTTTTAAGTGAAAAAAGCCCTTCGAAAAATTAATTTTTCGAAGGGCAAAATAAGGTTTTCAAAAAAATATTTTTTTAAACGATAAAATTATTCTGTCAAATTCGCAACTAAAAATTCACGGTTCATGCGCGCAATATTTTCAAGCGAAATTTCTTTCGGACATTCTATTTCGCAAGCACCGGTTGTACTGCAATTTCCGAAACCTTCAGCATCCATTGCCGCCACCATTTTTTTCACGCGGTCAGCTCTTTCCACTTGTCCTTGCGGCAATAAAGCGAGTTGAGAAACTTTCGCACTTACAAAAAGCACCGCAGAAGAGTTTTTACACGTAGCCACGCAAGCGCCGCAGCCAATGCAAGCGGCAGCATCAAAAGCAGCATCCGCATCGTGTTTTGGAATGGGAATACAATTGGCATCTTGAGCATTTCCGGTATTAACGGAAACAAATCCGCCAGCAGAAATAATTCGATCGAACGAAGAGCGATCCACCACTAAATCTTTAATTACCGGAAACGATTTCGCTCTCCAAGGTTCGACCACAATCGTTTCTCCATCTTTAAAATGGCGCATGTGCAACTGACAAGTGGTGGTTCCTTTTAGCGGTCCGTGCGGTCTGCCATTGATGAACATACTACACATTCCGCAAATTCCTTCGCGGCAATCGTGATCAAATGCAATCGGCTCTTCGCCTTTATTGATAAGCGATTCGTTGAGTACGTCAAACATTTCGAGAAACGACATATCAGTAGAAACATCTGTTACTTTATACGTAACAAAGTTCCCTGCTTCTTTGGAGTTTTTTTGTCTCCATACTTTTAATGTGAGATTCATAGTTTTAATTTTATATTTTAAAATTTCGCTACGCTATTTTAGCGATTATATATTTCATTAAATTCAAATGTTCTGGCAATCTTTTGTGTATTTTTTCGTAATAATCTTCGCTATACAAATGACTTAATAAATTCCTATCGTCCACCATCAAAATTAATTTTTCGCATTCCGATTCGTTGATGTATCCATTCTAAAACAAGCCTCAATAAACATTTTTAGGGGCAGTTGCTATTAAACCATTTTTTTCTTCTAACGCTATTTTTACTGTTTTCCAAAGTATTTCCGAAAAATATTCAATTTTTTGAATTTGACCATTTTGAATCAGGTCTGAAACCTCTTCAGTGAAAGAAAATAAATTTACTTTCAAGGCTTCGTCTAAACTCGCGACGGCTTTTTTTAAATCATTTAATTTATGATGATATTTTTCGGTTGGTTCCATGCTACAATTTTCTGTAATGCAACTTTTTTAAAATCCTCCGACACTTCTAAAAAATCAATAATATCAACATGATAAGGAATGATAGATTCTTCCAATTCTTCCTTCATTTTTGCTTTCAACAATAGCGGAAAAATATTTTTCCCAATTATTCCAACATCAATATCCGAAGTACGATTTGCACTTCCATTTGCTCTGGAACCAAATAAAAAAACAGCATAATTATTCTTTTCGATGTGATTCAAAATAATTTTTTTTGCGATGTTTAAATATTTGGTTTCGGTATTCATTATTTATAACTTCTTTGTTTCAATGCAATGGCTTCGAATTTCAATTCTTCTTTGTGCAAAACAGAAGGTTCACCAACGCCTTTAAATTCCCAAGCAGCTACGTAGGCATACAAATCATCGTTACGTTTTGCTTCGCCTTCTTCGGTCTGTGATTCTTCGCGAAAATGTCCTCCACACGATTCTTTTCTATTTTGTGCATCGTCCACAAGCAATTCACCTAATTCAAAAAAGTCGGCAACGCGACCTGCTTTTTCCAATTCCGGATTAAATTCGTTGGCTGTTCCGGGAACTTTTACATCTTTCCAAAATTCAACTCTCAATTCGCGAATCATCGCTTTGGCTTTTGTTAAACCAGCTTCATTACGAGCCATTCCACAATATTCCCACATAATTTTTCCGAGATGTTTGTGAAAATGATCTACTGATTTTGTGCCTTTTATTCCTAATAATTTAGCGATAACATCTTGCACACTTTTTTCTGCTTCCGCAAAAGCGGGATGATCAGTAGGAATTGGTTTAGTGCCAATTTCTTTCGCGAGATATTCGCCAATTGTATAAGGAATAACGAAATAACCATCCGCCAAACCTTGCATCAATGCAGATGCACCCAAACGATTCGCGCCGTGATCGGAAAAATTGCATTCGCCCAAAGCATACAAGCCGTTTATAGTAGTCATTAAATTGTAATCTACCCACAAACCGCCCATTGTATAATGCACCGCAGGATAAATACGCATCGGTGTTTTGTATGGATTTTCGCCTGTAATTTTTTCGTACATCTCGAACAAATTTCCGTAACGTGCGCTCACTACGTCGTGTCCTAAACGACCAATGGCTTCTGAAAAATCCAGATAAACCGCCAGTTTGGAAGTTCCAACACCATAACCTTCGTCGCAACGTTGTTTCGCAGCACGCGATGCCACATCTCGCGGAACTAAATTTCCGTAAGCAGGATATTTTCTTTCCAAATAATAATCTCTTTCTTCTTCTGGAATATCGGTTGGTTTGCGTGCATCTCCTTTTTTCTTCGGCACCCAAATACGTCCGTCATTTCTCAAGGATTCCGACATCAATGTTAATTTCGATTGATGATCTCCTGAAACAGGAATACATGTTGGATGAATCTGTGTATAACATGGATTCGCGAAAAAAGCACCCTTTTTATAGGCTTTCCAAGCTGCCGTAGCATTTGATCCCATTGCATTAGTGGATAAATAAAACACATTTCCGTAGCCGCCAGTTGCTAAAATAACCGCATGCCCAAAATGACGTTCTAATTTTCCTGTGATTAAATCACGCGCAATAATTCCACGCGCTTTTCCATCAATAATAACCGTTTCCAACATTTCATGACGGTTGTGCATTGTAATTTGTTTCTTCCCAATTTGTCTGCTTAACGCGCTGTATGCACCTAGCAATAATTGTTGTCCAGTTTGTCCGCGCGCATAAAACGTACGCGATACTTGTACCCCGCCGAAGGAACGATTATCAAGCAAGCCACCATATTCTCTGGCAAAAGGAACGCCTTGCGCCACACACTGATCAATAATATTCGCACTTACTTCAGAAAGCCTATAAACATTGGATTCGCGCGATCTATAATCACCACCTTTAACAGTATCGTAAAATAAACGATACGTGCTATCGCCATCGTTCGCATAATTTTTTGCTGCGTTGATACCTCCTTGAGCCGCGATACTGTGCGCTCTACGTGGTGAATCTTGGAAACAAAAAACTTTTACCTTATAACCCATTTCGGCTAAACTGGCTGCTGCCGATGCTCCAGCAAGTCCTGAACCAACAACAATGATTTCAATATGTCTTTTATTGGTAGGATTTACAAGTGCAACGTGCGATTTGTACAAGGTCCATTTTTCTGCTACGGATCCTTCCGGAATTTTTGAATCTAATTTTGACATTTCTGTACCGAATTATGTGTTGAAAAAATATTTTTTTAGCTAACGATTCCGAAATAAAAAAGTATCGGAAATGAAATAAAACCAATAGTCATGATAAGCGCAAATCCACTGCCTATTGCACTCAACAAAGAAGTGTATTTTTTATTTTTCAATCCCAAAGATTGAAATGCCGATTGAAAACCGTGGTTGAGATGCGCCCCCAACATAACCACTCCAAGGCAATAAATGCTTACGTATAATCCAGAATGAAAAACAATTAATAACGTTTGATAATACGTTTGCGTAGCATCCAAATTACCAATACGGTGCGGAATAAAAAAGTTGTACAGATGTAAACATAAAAAAATCAAAACGATTAATCCGCTCACAATCATATTACGCGAAAACCAAGAGCTGTTGGCCGAATCATTTTTTACGGCATATTTAATCGGACGTGCTTTTCTGTTTTGAAGCGTAATTCCAATTCCATAAATAATGTGGATAAAAAACGTAGCGAACAAACCGATTTCGATAATTCGGATTATCAAACTGCCCGTCATATCTTTTGTATACTGATCAAAAGCGACGCCGTTATCGTGCTTGTAAAGCATTATGTTTCCGTAGAGATGTTCAATTAAAAAGGCGCTGAGGAAAAGTCCTGTGCAAGCCATCAAAATTTTTTTTCCTAAAGACGAAGCGAAGAATTGTAGAAACTTATTCATAGTGTAGAAAGCGGTTTTTGTTTTAAAAATTAATTGTTTCAGCTAATATTACGCAGTAATTATATTTCTAATTAATAATTATATAATTTTACAAACAGCAAATTTAGAGTACAAATGTATAATGCAGATTTATTTCTATCAAGTAAAAAATTTATTTAAAACAATTCTTAATTAACAATCCTTTAAAATCAAGGCTTATGAAATACTCATCCATCCCTTCTTCTTTGTTTATCGAAAACAGAAAACGTTTTGCGAAACAATTAAAATCAAATTCATTGGCTGTTTTTAATTCAAATGATATTATGCCCACCAATGCTGATGGATCCATGGCTTTCATTCAAAATACTGATTTATTTTATTTATCAGGAATTGACCAAGAAGAAAGTATTTTATTGATTTATCCGGATGCCAAAGAAGCTGCGCATCGCGAAATCCTTTTTTTGCGCGAAACCAACGGTACCATTGCTATTTGGGAAGGACATAAATATACAAAAGAAGAAGCTACACAAACTTCGGGCATTAAAAAAGTGTATTGGATTTCTCAATTCGAAACTGTTTTTGCCGCATTAATGGCGGAATGCGATCATGTTTATTTAAATACCAATGAACATACGCGCGCGCATATTGTGGTGGAAACCCGCGATGCACGCTTCATTAAGGAATGTAAAAGTCATTTTCCGCTGCACGAATACGAACGCTCCGCTCCTATCATGCAAAATTTAAGAGCCATTAAATCTGCGGAAGAAATAAAGTTAATGCAACAAGCGTGCAACATTACCGAAAAAGGGTTCCGAAGAATATTATCTTTTGTAAAACCTGGCGTTTGGGAATACGAAATTGAAGCCGAATTAATACACGAATTTACACGAAATCGCTCGCGTGGGTTTGCTTACGGACCCATCATTGCATCGGGTCTAAATGCCTGCGTTTTACATTATGTGGAAAACAATAAACAATGTAAAAGCGGTGATGTAATTTTGATGGATGTGGCTGCTGAATATGGAAATTATGCTTCGGATATGACGCGTGCAGTACCCGTTAGCGGGAAATTTACCAAACGTCAAAAAGAAGTGTATAATTCCGTTTTGCATGTGATGCGTGGCGCGATGAAAATGTTGAAAGTAGGAAATAACATTACGGATTATCACAAAGCGGTAGGCGTTTTAATGGAAGAACAATTGATAAAATTAGGCTTGTTAAAAGCGGCTGATGTGAAAAAACAAAATCCAGAAAATCCTTTGTATAAAAAATATTGTATGCACGGAATTTCACATTTTTTGGGATTAGATGTTCACGACATTGGCAGCAAATACCGCAAGTTTGAAGCAGGAATGGTTTTTACCTGCGAACCTGGATTTTATATTCCGGAAGAAAAATTAGGCATTCGTTTGGAAGATGATATTTTAATTACCGCAAAAGGTCCGGTAAATTTAATGGTAAATATTCCGATTGAAGCTGATGAAATTGAAGCATTAATGGCTTCAAAAAAATAATTTTTTGAACGCCTAAATTTCAATTTCAAAAAAAACAAACGCGAAAAGATAATTTTTCAAGTCGCAAAATTTAATGTTTCAATACACCCAATTTAGAAACGCCCGCATTCGTTTTTCCGACAAAGGAAAAGGCAGAACGATTGTTTTATTGCACGGTTTTCCGCTTTCGCTGGAAATGTGGAAAGAATTTTCAGACGAGCTCTCCAAAAAATTTCGCATCATCTGCATCGACCTTCCCGGACACGGAGAAAGCGATTGCATTGGTTATGTGCATTCGATGGAATTGATGGCAGAATGCGTAAAAGTGGTGATGGATTTTTTGCATTTGCGAAAATATATTTTAGTCGGACATTCCATGGGAGGCTATACTACAATGGCTTTTGCTGAATTATTTCCCGATAATTTAAAAGGTATTTGTTTGTTTCATTCTTCTGCTTTGGCAGATACCGACGCGAAAAAAAAAGACCGCGATCGCTCCATTCAATTGGTGAAAAAACATCCGAAACAATTTACGAATCAGTTAGCCGAGAATTTATTTTTCGAAAAAAATAAAACTCGTTTCAAAAAAGAAATTTCGTTTTTGAAAATTATTTTTTCAAATACCTCGCAGCGAAGCATTATAGCGTGTTTACAAGGAATGAAAGATCGTAAAAACAGGGAAATGATTTTGAAATTTTCCAACTATCCCATTTTATTTATCATCGGAAAAAAAGATGGCATTATTCCGCCGGAATTAATTTTACCACAAACCGAATTACCCGAAAAAAAAGAAATTTTATTATTGGACAATGTTGGTCATGCAGGTTTCTACGAAGCAAAACAAGAAATTTTAAACGCTCTAATTGTCTTCGCGAAAAAATGTTTTTGACTTACGCAATCTCTTTTTGAAAAATAAATTTCCAGCCTTCAAAAAAATAATTTTTCAAACGTGATTTTTATTAAAATATCTGTTTTGTACTAACAACAGATATTGCCTATATTTGTAACCCGAGCAAAAAAAACTCAGCAATGGAACAGACAGACCTTTTAGAAAAAAATTTTCAGGCAAAAATAGATGCCAACGAATACATCGAGCCGAAAGATTATATGCCCGAAGCCTACCGGAAACAATTGATTCGGCAAATGTCGCAACACGCGCATTCCGAAATTGTAGGAATGTTGCCCGAAGGAAATTGGATAACGCGAGCTCCGAGTTTACGCTCCAAACTTATTTTATTAGCAAAAGTACAAGACGAAGCTGGACACGGTTTATATTTATACAGCGCTACGGAAACACTTGGTATTAGTCGCGGAGAATTGTTAGATCAACTGCACAGCGGCAAAGCAAAATACTCCAGTATTTTTAATTATCCTTCGCTTACTTGGGCAGATATGGGCGCGATTGGTTGGTTGGTGGATGGTGCTGCAATTGTAAATCAGGTGATGTTGCAACGTTGTTCCTTCGGACCTTATGCGCGTGCAATGGTGCGGATTTGCAAGGAAGAAAGTTTTCATCAACGCCAAGGATATGAAATTATGGCGCACCTTTCCAAAGGAACTCCGGAACAAAAAGCAATGGCACAAGATGCGCTAAACCGTTGGTGGTGGCCTTCTGTGATGATGTTTGGTCCGAACGATGAACATTCTCCGAACAGTGCGCAATCCATGAAATGGAAAATTAAAAGAGAAAGCAACGATGACTTGCGTCAGAAATTTATTGATAGAACCGTTGCTCAAGCCGATTTAATCGGATTAAAAATTCCGGATAAAGATTTAAAATGGAATGCAGAAAAAGGACATTATGATTTCGGAGAAATTAATTGGGACGAATTTTTTAATGTAATAAAAGGAAACGGACCTTGTAATAGTGAACGTTTAAATGCACGTAAAACCGCTCACGAAAATGGAGCTTGGGTGCGAGCAGCCACGAAAGCGCACGCCGAAAAAAAGACTAATAAAATGCAAGCTGCTTAAAAAAATATTTTCTCAACACCTCAAATTTTCAAATAAAATGAGCACAACAACAGACGATCAAGGTATTTTATGGGAAATATTTGTACAAACAAAACCCGGATTACCGCATAAACACGTAGGAAGTTTACATGCTGCCGACAAAGAAACGGCTTTGCAAAATGCACGCGATGTATATACGCGCAGAGGCGAAGGCACAAACCTTTGGGTGGTTCCAGCCCTTGCTATCACAGCTTCTTCTCCCGAAGATATTGGTTCATTTTTCGATCCGGCAAACGATAAAGTGTATCGTCATCCTACCTTTTACACATTGCCTGAAGGCGTTAAATACATTTAAGCCATGGCAGAAAAAGAAAAAATTCAACACGCTTTATTCCAATATTGTTTGCGTCTTGCCGATAATAGTTTGATTTTAGGTCATCGACTTTCGGAGTGGTGTGGGCACGGTCCTGTTTTAGAAGAAGACATTGCGCTTACAAATATCGCGTTAGATCATATCGGACATGCGCGTGCTTTGCTGCAATATGCGGCACAAGTAGAAGGTAAAAATAGAACAGAAGATGATTTGGCTTTTCTCCGCAAGGAACATGAATTTTACAATACCATGTTGGCGGAACAGCTGAATGGCGATTTTGGAAAAACAATTGTACGCCAATTTTTTACGGATGTTTTCGATTTCTATTTTTATCAGGAATTAAGTAAAAGTTCCGACGAAATGCTTGCTGCCATTGCAGCTAAATCCTTTAAAGAAATGACGTATCATTTGCGCCACAGCAGCGAATGGGTAATTCGCTTGGGCGATGGGACAGAAGAAAGTCATCAGCGTATTCAAAAATCGGTGAATGATTTATGGATGTTTACTGGAGAATTTTTTGAGATGAATGAAGTGGACGAAATTTTACTGAAAGAAAAAATTGCAGTTGATTTATCGAAAGTAAAATCACTTTGGGAGAAAAAAGTTTTCGAAGTATTAAAAACAGCAACACTCGTAAAGCCCGAATCTACTTGGATGCAAACAGGCAGTCGCAAAGGATTTCATACGGAACATCTTGGATTTTTATTGGCAGAAATGCAATATTTACCGAGAGCATATCCGGATGCAAAATGGTAACAAATTAAATTTTAAAATTTTCAAAAATGCTTTTTGACGAAGCGCAAATACGGAATTTTCTCAGCGAAGTGATGGATCCGGAAGTTCCTGTATTGAGCATTTTGGATTTAGGCATCGTAAAAAATATTTTTTCGAACGGAGAAAAAACTGAAATTACGATTACTCCAACCTACACTGGATGTCCTGCTATGAAAGTGATTGAGGACGATATCAAATCAAAACTTCACGAAAAAGGAATTCAAAATGTTAGCATAAAAACAGTTTACGCGCCAGCTTGGACAACCGATTGGATAAGCGAATCTGGAAAAGAAAAATTAAAAAAATACGGCATCGCTCCGCCTGAAAAAACAAGTTCTGATAAAAATTCTTTAACAGGAAAAGAAAAAAAAATTCAATGTCCGCAATGCCATTCTTTACATACGGAAATGATCAGCCAATTTGGATCTACGGCTTGTAAAGCCCTTTATAAATGCCTCGATTGCTTGGAACCTTTCGATTATTTTAAATGCATCTAAAAAATATTTTATGGAATTGATACACTTCGAACTCGAAAATAATGTTGCCAAAATAAAGTTAAATCGCCCTGAAAAATTCAACAGCTTTAACAGAGAAATGGCTTTGCAATTGCAAGAAAAATTAAGCATTTGCGAAACCGATAAAAATATACGTGCTGTTTTTATATATGCTGAAGGGAAAGCATTTTGCGCCGGACAAGATTTGTCGGAAGCTGTTGATGCAAATGGTCCAGTAATCGAAAAAATTGTGCGCGAACATTACAATCCGATTATTCAAAAAATCAGAACCATCGAAAAACCTATTGTTTGTGGGGTAAACGGAGTTGCTGCCGGAGCAGGTGCCAGTTTAGCATTGGCTTGCGATATTGTTATTGCTGCTAATTCCGCAGCATTTATTCAAGCGTTTAGTAAAATCGGATTAATACCTGACAGTGGTGCCACCTTTTTTCTCCCGCGTTATATCGGCTTACAAAAAGCGGCTGCTTTAATGATGCTCGGAGATAAAATAATGGCGACTGAAGCGCAACAAATGGGAATGATTTACAAAACATTTGACGATGCGAATTTTTTTCAAGAAGCTTTGAACATTGCTAACACATTGGCTTCAATGCCGACGCGCGGAATTGGTTTAACAAAACAGTTACTCAACAAATCCATGAACAATACGCTGGAACAACAATTGGATTTAGAAGCTGATATGCAAGTAAAAGCAGCACAGACACACGATCATCAAGAAGGTGTAAAGGCTTTTTTCGAAAAAAGAAAACCTGTTTTTAAAGGAGAATAAATTGCATTCAAAAAATTATTTTTTCGAAGACCTTTTTCCTCGCCAAAAATCATCTCTGCAAAATTATTTTTTCAACAAGAAAAATATTAATTTAATAGACAACTTGCGAAAATTATAAAATCGTTTATATTTGTTTTGTATTTAAAAAAAGAAAATATTTTTTTTAGCATCAAAATCGAAACAAAATATGAAACATTTTTTCTTTGTAATCGCACTTTTTTTAATTGGAAAAACAGCAATGTCGCAAGACACAATTGTGCAAACCAATGGCATCAAGATCATTGCGGTAGTGCAGGAAGTAGGAACTACGGAAATCAAATATAAAAAATACGAAAATCGGCAAACCAGTCCTGTTTATTCCATCCCGAAAGATCAAGTAAGTATGATCAAATATGCTGATGGGACAAAAGATGTATTCAACGCAGGCAATTCGCCAACAGGAACAAGACCTCCTGTGCCGCCGGTAGCTCCGCCTCCTGTTAAACCGATTGATGCTCCGCCTCCGCCACAAAAACCAACAACCGTTGTTGCAGCTCCTAAAACACATTATCTTTATTTTGGTGTTCGCGCTTCGCTTTTTAATAGCTATAATGGAGGCGATATCGATTCGTATTGGAAAAATTTATTTGCTTCGGAAACGGCTTCTGGAGATGGCGGACTTCAATTAGATCAAGGAGGTCCTTCGTTTAAAAGTATTTTTATCGGAAATTCTTTTAAATTAAGCGAAGTAGATAATTTGAATTTAGAATTTCAGGTTGATATTTCTGCTTCGCATGCTGTGTACAACACGGCTGTTTTTTTAGATGGTTCCAACGGAGATTTATATTTTAATTTATTGGGAATGAATCTTTCAGGGCAATACCTGCGTGGCTTAGATCCTTTGGATGCATTTCAAGCGGGTGGAGAATTAGGTATTGATTATGGATTCTTGTTTGGTTCCGAAAACGACAATCTTTACATCGGAAATGCAAAAACTACTACAAATGTTATTAGAACATATTCCGGAAATGGTTTTGGATTGCATGTTGCAACTGTCGGAAAATATTTTTTCGGTGCTCAAAAAACATTTGGATTGGAAGTCAGAGCTGGATATCGTATTTTATCTACGGATGCAACTTCTTCGTTCGGCTATCCGACCAATAATAATATGACTATTAGCTGGAGCGGCACTTTTGTAACAGCCGGAATTGTTGTCCAAATTAAAGCTCCGACAAAAAGAAGGTCTTAGAGCCTGTTTAAAATTGCGTTCAAAAAATTATTTTTTCGGAGCACTAAAAAATCCCTTTATATTTGTTGGATGAATTCAGCTTTTTACGGCAATTTTAAATTAGGAATACTTGGCGGCGGACAATTAGGACGCATGTTGGTGCAGGAAGCTATCAATTTAAGTCTATCGGTGGCGATATTAGATCCCGATAAAAATGCACCTTGTAAAGAAATTGTTTCTGATTTTACTGTTGGCGATATTCGTGATTTTGAAACAGTATATCAATTCGGAAAAACCGTTAATTTATTGACTATTGAAATTGAACACGTAAATGTGGATGCGCTCGAACGCCTCGAAAAAGAAGGCTTGGCAGTTTATCCACAGCCAAATATTTTGCGAATGATTCAAGACAAAGGTTTGCAAAAAAAATTTTACAGCGAGCATAATTTTCCTACTGCCGATTATTTTTTATCGGAAAATAAATTAGAAACGCTTTCGCATAAAGCGCATTTTCCTTTTATGCAAAAACTCCGTAAAGGCGGTTATGACGGAAAAGGCGTAATGAAATTAAGCAACGAATCAGACATTGAAAAATCATTTGATGCGCCTAGTGTGTTGGAAAAATTAATTGATTTCGAAAAAGAAATTTCGGTGATTGTTGCCAGAAATAAATCGGGTGAAAGTGCTTGTTTTCCTGCTGTTGAAATGGAATTTAATGCAGAAGCTAATCTGGTAGAATTTTTATTTTCTCCGGCTGATATTTCTGAAAAGACAGAAAAAAAATCAACTGAAATCGCACTTCAAATAGTTGAAAAATTAGGAATTGTCGGTTTGCTTGCTGTTGAAATGTTTGTTACAAAAGATGGAGAAATCTTAGTAAACGAAATGGCTCCTCGTCCGCACAACAGCGGACATCAAACAATTGAAGGAAATTTCACATCGCAATACGCGCAGCATTTACGTGCTATTTTAAATTTGCCTTTGGGCGATACAAAAATCAGTTCACCCAGTGTAATGGTAAATTTATTGGGCGATAAAAATTTTCAAGGCGATGTCAAATACGAAGGATTAGAAGCAGTTTTAGCGGAAAAAGAAGTTTATGTACATCTGTACGGAAAAAAAATGACAAAGCCTTTTCGAAAGATGGGGCACGTAACTATTCTTGCTGAAACTATTGAAAAAGCGAAGAAAAAAGCAATATTCGTAAAAGAAAAATTAAAAGTTATTTCGTAAAAAAATAAAAATGAAAGCACTTGTAGGTATTATCATGGGTAGCCAATCCGATTTAACGGTGATGAACGAAGCCGCATTGGTATTGGACAAACTCGAAATTCCGTTTGAAATAAGTATTGTTTCAGCGCATCGTACGCCTGAGAAAATGCTGGAATACGGCAAAACTGCAGTCGCCAGAGGCTTAAAAGTAATTATTGCAGGTGCTGGTGGTGCCGCACATTTACCTGGAATGACGGCGTCTCACACGCCACTTCCAGTTATCGGAGTACCCATAAAATCAAGTAATTCGATAGATGG
>JBDTAC010000006.1 GCA_039924845.1 Bacteroidia bacterium | reverse complement strand
AAGTAAATAGCATTTTAAAAACGTTAGAAGATACAGCTCGCGGCACAGGAAATTTAATGCCTATTATTTTAGAAGCAGCCGAAAACTACGCAACACTCGGTGAAATTGCCGATACGATGCGAAACGTTTTCGGAGAATATAAAAATTAATTTTATTTTAAGGAATCAGGGGAATCTGCAGAAACCTTATTGGTATTGACAATAACGAAAATATCTTCGTTGTCTTTTTTCATTAAATATTTTTCGCGGGCAAATTTTTCTAAATTTTTCGGATTGGTTTTTAACTCTTCCATATCCGTTTTATTTTTTGCGATTTCACGAATGTAATATTGCTTCTCTTCCTTTAATTGAGTGATTTTATGGCTCATTTGTACTTGTGACAAAATATCATTTTTATCAAAAAATAATAGCCATAAAACCAATCCAAAAAATACGATAAAATATTTATTGCGAACGACAGAAATTGTTTTTTTGAGCATTTGAAAAAATATTTTTTCGAATGCCAAAACTAAGCAGAATTAATATCTCTAAAGGGCTCTTGTTTAAAACTCTTTCGCTTTGTTGATATGTTTGAACATTAAAAAACAGACAATGTTTTAAAAACATTGTCTGTTTTAATCCTCCGAAAAAAATTAATTTTTCGATTGAGGAACTTGTTTCGCAGAAGAAGAACCTTGTTCATTCACTGCCATTCCAGCTTTTTTACTGTGAGTTCCTTTTTTCTCAGCTGTTTTTTTCGTTTCATGTTTTTTCACTTCTGCTTTTTTCTCTGTTTTTTTCGCAGTGGTTTCGTGTTTCACTTCTTTTTTAGAAGTTTCTTTTTTTTCTTGTGCAGATACTGAAATACCTACTACTAATGCCAATCCTAACAAGGACATTTTAATTACGTTTTTCATTTTTTTAGTTTAAGATGATTTATTTTTCTCTGATTGAACTAACCAAATATAATGCCAAAAAATTTATCAGCAAGTTTTCAAAAAAATTATTTCCAATCATTTTCCAACAACTTTACTTTTTCTTTTAAAATTTTTAAGGTGAGATCAATCGTTGAAAGATGCGTTCTGAAAGACAAGACTGCCAAACGCAAAGTGTATTTTTTATGAATAATGGTAGAAGAAATAAATACGCGTCCATCTTTTTGCACTTCTTCCACCAAACGTTTATTGAAATTATCCGCATTGCCTTTTTTAGGAATGTAACGATACGTAACTACCGATAAATCGGGCACATTTCCAGTTTCAAAACCTATATTTTTAATCTCCTGATAAAAATAATTTGCCAACAATAATTTTTCTTCCAAAGCAGCAACAAAAGGTTTTGTTCCCAACAATTTCAGCGGAAGCCACATTCGTAAACCACGAAAATGCTTCGTTAATTCAGGAGATAAATCTGCAGGAGAAGGCTCATCCACACAATCTACCGCATCTTGCATATAATTGGCTTGATAATAATGTGCATCACTTATTGCTTTTTTATTTCTGACGAGTACCGCGCCCAGTCCGTAAGGCAGAAACAATCCTTTGTGTGGATCCATCACCAAAGAATCTGACTTTTCGATCCCTTTCATTTTTTCTTTTCCATGTTTTGTCATGAGAAAAAAACCACCGTAAGCCGCATCAATGTGATACCATAATTTATTTATTTTCGCGATTTCCGCAATTTCGTCCAACGGATCAACCGCTCCAACATCCGTCGTTCCTGCTGATGCAATAACCAACCAAGGTTGCAAACCATTTTTTTTGTCTTGAAAAATTAATTTTTCGAGCTCACTCGGAATGATTCTAAAATTATCATCCAAAGGAATATGGCGTTTCACACATTCTTCCAAACCCGCAATTCGCAAGGCTTTATCAATACAATGATGCGCATGTTCGGATAAATAAACCACTGTTTTTTCAATATCTTTCGATTTTATTTGATGTGCTTTTTTCGCGCTTACAATCGCAATCAAGTTAGCAATACTGCCACCAGAAGTCAAATTTCCAACCGCATCTTTTGGATAATCCACCAAATCCGACATCCATTTCAACAACATATTTTCCATTCGAACAGCGCCAGGCGAAGCAAAAAATAATCCAGCATAACGATTCGTAATATCCGCCATGTAATCGCCCAAAGCAGCGTAATAAATTCCACCACCCGGAATGTATCCCAAATGTCCGCCCGATGCAGGATTTAAACCCGGAGTATCTACGCTTTTTTTCATCAAACGAAGCGTTTTTTCAATATCCAAAGGCTTTTCCGAAATTGGCGATGTCAACAATTCTGCACCTTTATCGTGCTTTGTTTCAAAGGCTTTTATTGTTTCAATTTCGTTCAAAAAACTTTCGGTGTACGAAATTACTTTACCGCGAATTTTTTTTCGTTGCTTTTCATTCGGTTCCAACAAACGCGCTGTTTTTTCTAATTTTTTAATTTTTTCTATCATCTTTTTTTGTGAAAAACTTTGTTAAAAGTAGCGAGATTTTTTTTGTTAAAAGTCTTCTTTATTTCTCTTTCTTTGTTACGTGCATCCTTAAATGAACTGAAATCGTGAATCCATCGATTATTTTAGCATGTTTTGTACTCTATTCGGCTTTGTTATTTTTCATAACCTGGCTCACATCGCGCAACGCAACGAACGAAACTTATTTCACCGGAAATAAATCTTCCAAGTGGTACATCGTCGCCTACGGCATGATTGGCGCCTCTTTATCTGGCGTTACGTTTATGTCGGTACCAGGCTGGGTGGGCTCGACGCAATTTTCATACATGGTTATTGTGGTTGGCTATTTGTTCGGATACGCAGTAATAGCAACTGTTTTAATGCCAATGTATTATCGCTTACAACTCACTTCCATTTACGCGTATTTAGAACAACGTTTTGGTTTTTGGTCGTACAAAACAGGCGCGTTTTTCTTTATTATTTCGCGCATTATTGGCGCTTCTTTCCGAATGTTTTTGGTAGTTGATGTATTGCAAAAATTTGTGTTAGATTCTTGGCACATCCCGTTCGCTTTAACAGTCGCTATTTTCATCATTTTGATTCTTTTATACACTTACAAAGGCGGTATCAAAACAATCGTTTGGACGGATACTTTACAAACCACTTTTATGTTGCTCGGCGTATTTTTATCCATCGTCATTATCATGCACAAATTAAATTTTTCAATTAGCGGAATGCTTTCTGCCGTTGGAAATAGCGGCTTCTCAAAAATTATTTTTTCAGATTGGCACGACAAACATTTTTTCGTGAAAGATTTTTTTAGCGGAATGTTTATTTCCATTGTCATGACAGGACTTGATCAAGAAATGATGCAGAAAAATTTGAGTTGCAAAAATTTAAAAGAAGCGCAAAAAAACATGTTTACGTTTAGTTTTGTGTTGGTGATTGTGAATTTACTTTTTCTTTATCTCGGCGCTGTTTTATACCTCTACGCAAAACACCAAAGCATTGCTATTCCTAACAATACAGACATGTTATTTCCAACAATTGCAATAAACTATCTCGGTCCGTTTGCCGGACTCGTTTTTGTTATCGGATTGATTTCTGCCGCATATCCAAGTGCCGATGCGGCTTTAACAGCTTTAACTACTTCTTTTTGTATTGATTTTTTAGGCTTTCAAAAAAATAATTTTTCAGACGAGAAAAAAAAGGAGCGTCTGCGTTACACTGTACACATCGGTTTCGCGATTATTTTATTGATAACAATTGTTGTTTTTCGAGCCATAAATGATCAAGCTGTGATTCAAAAATTATTCAGTATCGCTGGTTATACCTACGGACCATTGCTCGGTTTATATGCTTTCGGATTGTTTATGAAACGACAAGTAAAAGATAAAGGCGTGCCTTTTATTTGCCTCGCTTCTCCCCTACTTTGCTATATTATCAGCGAAAATTCAGAAAAATTATTGAACGGTTATAAATTCGGATTTGAAATTTTAATTTTAAACGGATTGTTTACTTTTTGCGGATTATTATTTTTAAGCAGACGAAAAAAAGTCGTTTGAAAAAATATTTTTTCAAAGCATAAAAATCGTTTTCAAAAAAATAATTTTTACATTTACTAAAAATAAAATTTCGGCGAATGTCAAAATACACACGTATATTATCCATTGATGGCGGCGGAATACGCGGTATTTTACCAGGACAAATATTAGTTACGCTCGAAAAAAAAATTCAAGAAAAAGCACAAAATCCTGCTGCACTTTTAGCCGATTACTTTGATTTTATTGCTGGCACCAGCACTGGCGGCATTTTAACTTGCATTTATTTATTTCCAGATGCGAATAATCCAGAGCGTCCTTTATTTTCTGCAGAAAATGCCGTGAATCTATATTTACAAAGCGGTTCGGGTATTTTCAAATCCAATCTTGGTAAAAAAATAGAATCTTTAGGCGGCTTACGCGATGAAAAATATCCTGCAAAAACTTTGGAAAAACTATTACTTACTTATTTGCAAGATGTAAAATTGAGTCAGCTTTTGCGTCCTTGTATCATTACTTCGTACGATATTTTTAATCGCAATACGCATTTTTTTACGCAACACGATGCCAAAGCAAAACCTGGTTACGATTATTTTTTACGCGATGTGGCGCGTGCTACTTCTGCCGCTCCCACTTATTTTGAACCCGCTTTAGTAAAATCTATGTCCGAAGTTTCGTATCCTTTAATTGATGGTGGCGTGTTTGCAAACAATCCTGCTTTGTGTGCTTACGCGGAAGTACGACAAATTTTCAAAAAAGAAAACAGTGAAAAAGGTATTACCGCAAAAGATATGTTTATGCTTTCAATTGGTACCGGACAAGTTAAAAAGCCTTATAAATACAACAAAGCAAAAGGTTGGGGAAGTATTGGATGGGTGGAACCCGTGTTGGATATTATGATGTCGGGCGCGTCCGAAACGATTGATTTTCAATTGGCGCAACTTTTTGATGCGGCAGATGTTCCTCAAAATTACATTCGCATTGTACCTGAACTTGGCATGGCTTCATCCGATATGGACGATGTAAAACCTGATAATTTAATCGCCTTGAAAGAAGCCGGAATAGCTTCCGCAGAAAAGAATGATGCTGTTTTAGATAAAGCTGTTGAAATGCTTTTCAACGATTAAATTTATTCTATCTTTACACTTCAAAAAAATAAAAATTATGGAAACCAGCATCGTTGCTTACGTACTCATCGTAATTGTCATACTTCTCCTTTTTAAAGGAATTGTAACTGTTCAACAAGGCTACATTGCAGTGGTAACAGTTTTCGGAAAATACAAACGTATTATTCGTCCGGGATTAACTTTTATACTCCCTTTGGTAGAAAATATTTACCGTAAAATTTCCATTCAAAATCGCTCGGTAGAATTAGAATTTCAGGCAGTTACAGCCGATCAGGCAAATGTATATTTTAAAGCGATGTTACTTTTTTCGGTGCTCGATCAAAACGAAGAAACCATCAAAAATGTCGCCTTTAAATTTGTAGATGAAAAAAACTTGATGCAAGCGCTTATCCGCACAGTAGAAGGTTCTATCCGTTCTTACGTTGCCACAAAAAAACAATCCGAAATGCTTTCTTTGCGTAGAGAAATTATTATTTCTGTAAAAGAACAAATTGATAGAACCCTTGAAACATGGGGTTATCACTTACAAGATTTACAAATAAACGACATTACTTTTGATGAAGCGATTATGAAATCCATGTCGCAAGTAGTAGCATCCAATAACCTAAAAGCTGCGGCAGAGAACGAAGGACAAGCGTTACTCATCACCAAAACAAAAGCGGCGGAAGCAGAAGGAAATGCGATTAAAATTTCGGCACAAGCAGAACGTGAAGCTGCGCAATTGCAAGGACAAGGAATCGCGCTTTTTCGTGAGGAGGTCGCCAAGGGAATGAGCGTTGCAGCGAAAGAAATGCAAGATGCCAAATTAGATACCGGCGTTATTTTATTTACGATGTGGACAGAAGCGATTAAACATTTTGCTGAAAACTCTAAAGGAAATGTTATTTTCTTAGATGGCTCTCCAGAAGGAATGCAGCGCACCATGAAGGAAATGATGTCAATGAATAAATTAACAACCAATAATAATCCAGAATAATTTTTTTCAGCCGTTTTTAGGTCTTCAAAAAAATATTTTTTTGAAGACCTTTTTTTATACGAAATTTTGTGCTTCGAAAAAATAATTTTTCAAATGCTAAAAAATCTTGAAAAAATTGAAATTTTAAAACATAATTTTCAGTACGCTTTATACCTAAAAAGGCTGAATAAGCTTTTGACACCCAATTATTTTACAAAAAATACTTATTTTTGCCGAACATGGCGCGAATAGTAGCAATTGATTACGGAACAAAACGAGTAGGAATAGCGGTTACAGATGAATTTCAATTAATTGCAACCGCACTTACAACGGTGCATGCAACCGAAATTTTAGATTTTTTAAATCAATATTTAAAAACAGAAAAAGTAGAATGTATCGTAGTAGGCGAGCCGAAACAAATGGACAATACGCCTTCACAATCTGCACAAGCGGTAGAATTATTTATCAAGCAATTGAAGAAAAAATTTCCTGAGATGCCGATAGAAAGAATGGACGAACGCTTTACTTCTAAAATGGCTTTAAAAACAATGATTGATGGCGGTTCATCAAAAAAAGATAGACGCAACAAAGAAACTATTGATAAAATTAGTGCAACCATTATTTTGCAATCGTATATGGAATTAAAAACTTTAAAAAACGCTTCGAAATGATTTTACCAATTGTGGCTTACGGTCATCCTGTTCTGAAAAAATTAGGGGCGGAGATTGATAAAAAATATCCGAAATTAGACGAACTCATCGCCAATATGTTTGAAACCATGTACAGTGCCAAAGGTGTAGGTTTGGCTGCTCCTCAAGTGGGTGTTTCTGTACGTTTATTTATTGTGGATGCCGCGCCCTTTGCGGATGATGAAGACAAAAAGAAAACGGATGAATTTCTGAAAACGTTTAAAAAAGTGTTTATCAATGCACAAATTATTGAAGAAACGGGTAAAGAATGGGAATTTAACGAAGGCTGTTTGAGTATTCCTAAAGTACGCGAAGACATTGACCGGAAACCACATATTCGCATTCAGTATTACGATGAAAATTTTAATTTTTTCGATGAGAAATACAAAGGTTTGGCAGCGCGAATTATTCAACACGAATACGATCACATTGATGGAATTTTATTTACCGATCGCATGAATCCATTGCGTAAAAGATTGTTAAAACGAAAACTAAACGACATCTCCAAAGGAAAAGTGGAGGTAGATTATAAAATGAAATTCCCTTTAAAAAAATAAAAAAACAAAACTGATGAACATATCTAAAAAAATATTTTTGTACGCTTCTGCTTTATTGATAAGCGTTTCGGCTTGTAAACAAAATAGCAAAACAAGTTCAACTACTGCGCCTGATAAGGACACGTGTATTGCACAAATTAAAAAGTATGAAATACAAATGAAAGGTGAAACGCAACTCGACAATGCCACAGCTGTGAAAGCAATACAAGCATATACCGATTTCGCTTTTGCATTTCCGAATGATTCCAACGCTGCAGATTGTTTATTTAAAGCTGGCGAAGTATCTACTGCCATTGGTAAATATCCGCAAGCTTTGTCGTATTACCAAACGATTACTGGAAAATACCCAACGTATAAATTAATTGTAGAAAGCGTGTTTTTACAAGGATATATTTACGATAGCTTTTTAAAAGATACTGCAAAAGCGCATATTTTTTATCAGGAAGTAATTACGAAATATCCGAACGCAACCTTTGCACAAGATGCCAAAGCAGCCATCCAGAATTTGGGCAAAAGTGATGACGAATTGGTGAAAGAATTTGAAGCCAAAGATCAAAAAGAGATTAAAGCCGATTCGAAAAAATAATTTTTTGAAAATATTTTTTTATTTATTCAAAGGCTGTAGCTTCACAAACCATGACCGATTTTTTCAACAAAACAGAATACACACAAGCAGACATAGACCAACTTCTCCGTGATAAAACGGAGGAATCTTTAAAATTAGATTACAAAGAATCTGGAGCTCTCGAAAAAACAGACGGTAAAAAGAAAGAAATTTCCAAAGATGTTTCTGCTTTTGCAAATTCTGATGGAGGTCTTATAATATATGGAATCAAAGAAAAAGATAATTTACCTGAAAGCTTATCATTTATTGATGGAAATATTTTTACAAAAGAATGGTTAGAACAAGTTATTCAATCAACCATTTTTAATAAAATAGAAGGGCTTCAAATTTTTCCTATTCGATACGATGATGATCTTGCTAAATCCATATACATTGTAAAAATACCTAATGATGTTGCGGTACCACACATGGCTCATGATAAACGTTATTACCGCAGGTATAATTTTAATTCTGTGCAAATGGAAGAATATGAAGTAAGAAATCTTTACTTCAAAAAAGAAAAAACACAGTTAAAATTAGCAAGTCCTGAAATTTCTATAGCTCCAAATGGTTTTTATGACAAAAAGATTGGAAAATTAAAATTAAAAATGATTTTTCATATTGAAAATATCGGTAGCACAATCGAAAAAAATTACAAGCTCGAAATCGCTATTCAAGGAACAATTGTGAACTTCGGATTTCCTTTGGGTATTAATCCTATTGGAAGATTTTTCCTTAGAAATGAAAATAATTATCTAATATACTCAATTCCTAATACGAGCCCATTGTTCCAAAATGAAAAAAGTTCATATGGAAAATACGAATTAGATATTAAACATAATTCATTTTCAGCAGCCCAAAATAATCCTATTCGACTTAAACTTTATTATACAGGAGGGATAGAAGAATTAGAAATTGACCTTAATCCATATTTAATATACAATGATGAAGCTATAACAATAGAAGACCTTCAAGAGCAATAAAAAAGTCCTCTCTTTTGGAGAGGATTTAGGTGAGGCTATTTTTTTCACGCAGATTCTGAATCATTTCAGAATGACGGACATTTTATGTTTCAATTAACGAAAGAAGAAACAGATAATATGGTTCGCAAAATGCGATACCTTCCAAACAGCATCTTGGTGGTTCATTGCCGTATGTATTTACGGAACACGGTTTACTACAATTAACAAATGTTTTAAAAAGTGGGCGAGCAACGCAAATGAGTATTAAAATTATAGTAGTTTTTGTTAAAATGCGTGAAATACTACTAACACATAAAGTCATTTTAATTGAACTTGGAGTAATAAAACAAAAAACAGAAGTTAACAGCAATGATATTGAATTGATATTTAATTATCTGAAACAGTTGGAACAATCGAAACAGCATGAACTTCAATATCAAAATCGGGAAAGAATCGGATTTAAACAAGTGAATAAATAATTAGCTGCTTTAAGCGTTTCGTTCCGCTCCGCTTTTATTTACAGGCATCTCGCCGAAATCTGTTACATGAAAAAATAATTTTTTGAAGCTCAAATTTTCTTTACACAAAAATTAGCATCCTTCCTTTATCAAAAAAAGCACGAGCTCATCCACATTGATATTTTTTGCTTTCACCTTATAAGTAGCTTGCGAATAAAAGGTTTCACGACTGGAAAGATGGATAGAAATGTATTCTTTAAATTCTTCATCTGAAGAGAATTTTTCTAACAAAGGACGTTTTGTTTTAGCGTTTTTTAAGCGATTAAAAATTGTGTCCACACTCGCTTTTAAATAAATACTGATTCCATGAGAATGAATTAATTTCAGATTATCAAAAAAGCAAACAGTGCCGCCACCAAGCGCGACAATTGTATTGTCCTGCGCACAAATCTCCTGTAAATAAACGCGTTCTTTCTCTCGGAATTTGCCTTCGCCTTCCGTTTCAAAAATTTCAGCAATACTTCTGTTTTCTTTTTTTTCGAGGTACTGATCTAAATCAATAAATGGGCGGTTTAGCTTCGTCGCTAATTTTTTTCCAACAGTAGATTTTCCGCTACCCATATACCCTATCAAGAAAATATTCATACGTTCCAGTTTTAATTTATGTGTTTGAAAAATTATTTTTTCGAATGCGATTTTTAGAATTGAATTTTAAAGTACACATATCTTTTTTTTGATTTTTTCATTCTTGCTCTCGAATGAAAAATAATAAATTCCTCGCTTCAAAAAATATTTTTTTGGATTAAAAATAAAATCGTGTTCTCCTTTTTCAAAAAAATTATTTTTATACAATTGCAAAATATTTTCTCCTAAAATATTTTTTACACTCAAATTTACAAAATCGTCTTCTGATAAATTGAAAGCGAAATCAAACACGTCGTTCACTCTATTTTCTTGTGGAATTTCGGGTGCTGTAAGCATATTTTGAATACTTGGCAAGCCCAACATATTATCGTTTATTAATGCAGTAGCTATTTCCAAATGCCTTTTGTCGAGTTGCATCCAAATCGGACGAATCATTCTATTATCAACGCTTAATCCGACATAATCTCCAAAAAAAGTTTCAGCATCTGGCACAAAATAATTTTTATTGATTTTAAAATTACTAAACGTGTTTCCGCCATCCGTTGAACGCGCCATGTACACATCGGTAGTATCACCGCTATGTTCGCGCCTGTCGTAAAAAATACAATACACGTTTCCGTTGCTTTGATCAATGGTCATCCAAGTAAAAAATTGTTGTTTACCAGGTGCATCATTGTTCACGCGAATTGGCGAAGTCCACGATTCACCGCCATCACTTGATTTTATTAGCCAAACATCAGTATCTGTATTTCCATTTCGTTGATCCGTCCAGTTTACATAAATAGTTCCTCTGTAAATACTGTTGCTAATATCGCAAGCTGTTATCGGCAAACCGTTGGCACGATTAATTCCTGTAATTTCATAATCCCAACCACCTGGGATTTCGGCAATTTGTTTTTCATGTGGAAGCCATGTTTTTCCGGTATCATAAGATTTATTAAAAACCAATCCAGAAGGACCAGCCCAAGAAACATATATTTGTCCAGATGGTCCAACGCAAGGAACAGCGCCTTCTACCGTACTATCGCCATCCAAACAATTCCCAGCTTGAGAGCTGATGCGTTGCGCATACGTCCATGTTTTTCCGGCATCGCTGGAGCGCGAAAATAAAATAATGCTGCTGTCTTTTCGATTGGTGCTCGCATATTTATCGAATTGTGTCCAAGTTAAATAAATATTATTTTTATAATTGCTGTTTGTTAAATCAATTGCTCCCCAAGCTTTATCTTGATTTTTTTTCCCATTTAAACCCGTGTAAGTATCTTGCGTATAGTGTTTTCCGCCGTCAATGGATTTTTGACAAACAATCCGATCAATCCAATTTCCCATAAAAGGATATGAAAGATGTACAAAATAAAAATCGCCAGAACTATCTGCTAACACACATGGATCGCCCCAAACGCCACTTGTAGAGCTGAGGTAATTTTGCTGCCACGTTTTTCCGGAATCTTGCGAATAATAATAATTTTTGATATTCGCTCCAGCAGCTATTTCACTTGGATTTTTAGGATTTATGCAAATAGAAACTTCTTCGGGAGCGCGTGTGCTGTCAATAATCACATTTGTAAACTGCGCATTTATTTTTCCAGAAAGCGCTATCAGAAAAAAGACAGAAAAAAATATTTTTTTCATGGAAAATGTTACAATTCCTTAATGAATGTAATGCTTTTTTCAATTTCCGAAAACATAATTTTATCTTCGGTCAGAAAATTTATTTTTTTACGGTACGAAAAAATAATTTTTTCGATGACAGTAGAAGATTTTAATGGCTTTCTGAAGTCCAATGCCTGAGCGGCGCAGAATAGTTCTATTCCTAAAACACGCTCCACATTTTTTACAACTTGAAAACATTTTGTGGCGGCATTCGCGCCCATACTTACGTGATCTTCTTGTCCGTTTGAACTAACAATGGAATCAACAGAAGCAGGCGTACAATATTGTTTATTCTGGCTAACAATAGATGCTGCGGTATATTGCGCAATCATAAAACCGGAATTTAATCCGGTTTTTTTTACTAAAAACGGAGGCAAATCTCGTTGTCCTGAAATCAATAAATAAATTCTTCGTTCGGAAATGCTTGCCAATTCTGCTAAAGCGATGGCTAAAAAATCCAAAGCCAATGCCAAAGGTTGTCCGTGAAAATTTCCTCCAGAAATTATTTCATCTTCGTCTGGAAAAATAGTTGGATTGTCCGTTACAGAATTTATCTCTGTCAAAAATATTTTTTCAACGTAAGCGATTGCATCTTTAGAAGCTCCGTGAACTTGCGGAATGCAGCGAAAAGAATACGGATCTTGAACGTGTGTCTTTTTACGCTTTATTAATTCACTTCCTTTTAAAATTTGACAAATATTTTTTGCCGTTTCAATTTGTCCGTCATGCGGACGAACAGCATGTATTTTGGAATCGAAAGGATCAATGCGTCCGTCAAAAGCGTCCAAAGAAATTGCAGAGATAGTATCTGCGGCGGAACTTAAATTTTTGGCACGCAAGATATTCCAAATTCCGTACGCACTCATAAATTGTGTGCCATTCAGCAAAGCCAAGCCCTCTTTAGATTTCAGCGCAATCGCTTTCCATTTTATTTTTTTGTAAACGGATTCGGTAGATTGTTTTTTACCTTCAAAATAAACTTCTCCCATTCCGATTAAACACAAGGAAAGGTGCGCCAATGGTGCCAAATCGCCAGATGCGCCTAATGAACCTTGTTGAAAAATAACAGGTAAAATATCTGAATTAAATAAATCTATTAAACGTTGAACGGTTACTAATTGTACTCCAGAATGTCCGTAACTCAAGGATTGTATCTTCAGTAACAACATTAATTTTACAATTTCATGCGGTACTTCATCGCCTGTTCCGCAGGCGTGCGACATCACTAAATTTTCTTGTAATTTCTCCAATTCTTTTTCAGGAATAGAAGTATTGCACAAAGAGCCAAAACCTGTGTTGATACCGTAAATAGGTTCTTTTTGAGATTTTAATTTCTTGTCTAAATAATCACGACATTTTAAAATTCTTTTTTTTGCATCTTCTGATAAAACGAGCGAACGCTTCTCAGAAATTATTTTTTCAATCGTTTCGAAGGTAAGCTGCGAAGTAGAAATGGAATGTGTCGCCATATTTTTAAAAGATTTTTTTAGCGAAGGTTTTCGATGATTTGCTCTATCGAAATTTTTGTTTGTTCGCCTGAATTCATGTTTTTGAAAGTGAGCAAATGACTTTGCATTTCCTCTGTTCCAACTACTACCACATAAGGAATTTGTTTTTTATTGGCGTAATCGAATTGTTTTTTAATTTTTGTTTGGTCAGGATAAATCTCCGCGTTAATGCCTGCTGCACGCACTTTTTCGAGTAAAGGCAAACAATAATTTTGTTCTGCTTCACCGAAGTTTACAAATAATAATTTGGTAGATGCAGTAATGGTTTCAGGGAATAAATTCAGTTCGTTCAACACATCGTAAATGCGATCGGCACCGAAAGAGATTCCGACCCCCGACATATTGGGCAAACCAAAAATACCCGTCAAATCATCGTAACGACCGCCACCACAAATGCTGCTGGATAAAGTTCCTGCGTTCGCCTTTACTTCAAAAATGGCTCCAGTATAATAATTTAATCCGCGTGCCAGCGTAATGTCTATTTCTGTTTTTAATGTTTCTAATTTTAAATCGGAAAGTATTTTAAAAAGATATTCTAATTCTTGAATACCTATTAATCCGATTTCGGAAGTTGCTAAAAGTTGTTTCAAAAAATTAATTTTTTCAATATCATTTCCTTTAAAGTCAATTAAAGGTTGCAATTTTTCGATGGAAGATGCGCTCAGTCCATTTTCTTGAAGTTCTTTATTTACGCCATCTTTACCAATCTTATCTAATTTGTCAATCGCAACAGTAATGGTTACAATTTTTTCTTTTTCGCCAATTACTTCGGCAAGTCCAGATAAAATTTTTCGATTATTTATTTTCAAAACTGTTGAAATTTTCAGTTTTGAAAAAACAGTATCAATTAGTTGAACCAACTCGATTTCGTTCAATAAAGAATTACTTCCAATTACATCTGCATCGCACTGAAAAAATTCTCTGTAACGCCCTTTTTGCGGACGATCGGCACGCCAGACAGGTTGTATTTGATAGCGTTTAAACGGAAATGTAATTTCGTTTTGATGTTGCACCACATAACGTGCAAAAGGAACGGTTAAATCGTAACGAAGGGCTTTCTCGGAAATATATTTTGTGAAATTTTTTTCACCTTTATTTTTTTCTTCAACAATTTGTTCGTCATTTTTAAATTCAGAAAAAAAATTTCCAGAGTTGAGTATTTTGAAAATTAATTTATCGCCTTCTTCTCCGTATTTCCCCATTAATGTTTCCAAACTTTCCATTGCAGGAGTTTCAATTGGTAAATAGCCAAACCGCTGAAACGTTTCTCTTATCGTATCGAAAATATAATTTCGTTTCACCATTTCTTGTGGTGAAAAATCGCGTGTGCCTTTGGGAATGCTTGGTTTATTCAATGTTAAAAGTTCAAAAAGTTTTAAAGTTTAAAGATTGTTGTTAGCATTTAATTTTCTAACATTTCAACTTTAAACCTTCCAACTAAGTTATTTACTAAACCGCTAATTTTTTATAGCGAATTCTTTTTGGTTCCACGTTACCAAGGCGTTTCTTTTTATTTTCTTCGTATTCGGTATAACCGCCTTCAAAATAATACACTTGCGAATCGCCTTCAAAAGCTAAAATATGTGTGCAAATTCTATCTAAAAACCAACGATCGTGAGAAATAACTACCGCGCAACCAGCAAAATTTTCCAAAGCTTCTTCCAAAGCGCGCAATGTATTTACGTCAATATCGTTGGAAGGCTCATCGAGTAACAACACATTAGCTTCCGATTTTAACGTCAATGCCAAATGCAAACGACTGCGTTCACCGCCCGAAAGCACGCCACATTTTTTTCCTTGTTCCGTTCCGTTAAAATTAAATCGCGAAACATAAGCGCGCGAATTAATTGTCATTCCGCCCATTTCAATAATTTCATTTCCTCCGGTGATAACTTCATAAACCGTTTTATTCGGATCAATATTTTCGTGCGCTTGATCTACGTAAGAAACTTTTACGGTTGACCCAATTTTAAATTCGCCTGTATCGGGTTTTTCTTGTCCCATTATCATACGGAACAACGTTGTTTTTCCCGCGCCATTCGGACCAATAATACCAACAATTCCGGCAGGTGGAAGTTTGAAACTTAAATTTTCATATAATAATTTATCGCCAAAACCTTTCGAAATACCAACAGATTCGATGACTTCGCTTCCCAAACGCGGACCGTTAGAAATAAAAAGTTCTAATTTTTCTTCTTTCGATTTCACATCTTCGCCCAACATTTTATCGTAATTCTGTAAACGCGCTTTTGATTTTGCCTGACGACCTTTCGCGCCTTGACGCACCCAATCTAACTCGCGCGCCAATATTTTTTGACGTTTACTTTCCGTTTTTTCTTCCTGCGCTAAACGTTGTCCTTTTTGTTCCAACCACAACGAATAATTTCCTTTCCAAGGAATGCCTTCACCTCGATCTAACTCTAAAATCCAACCTGCTACATTATCCAAAAAGTAACGATCATGCGTAATCGCGATAACAGTTCCTTCATACGTTTTTAAATGTTGTTCCAGCCAATCTACAGATTCTGCATCCAAGTGATTCGTTGGCTCATCGAGCAATAAAATAGCTGGTTTTTGAATTAATAAACGACACAACGCAACGCGTCTTCTTTCTCCTCCCGAAAGATTTTTTACCGATACATTGCTCTCAGGACAACGCAAAGCGTCCATTGCCATTTCCAAACGATTGTCTAAATTCCACAAATCGTGTTGATCAATTAAATCGTTTAAGCGCGCCTGACGTTCAATGAGTTTATTCATTTCGTCATCGCTCATCGGCTCCGAAAATTTATTGTTTACTTCTTCGTATTCTTTTAAAATATCCACAAATTCTTGTGCGCCTTCGCGGACAATCTCGATAACGGTTTTAGAATTATCCAATTGAGGTTCTTGTTCCAAATAACCGATTTTATAACCGGGCGAAAAATGCAATTCGCCTTGATATGATTTTTCAACGCCCGCGATAATCTTCATCAGCGTTGATTTTCCGGAACCGTTTAAACCGATAATACCGATTTTGGCACCGTAATAAAATGATAAATAAATATCTTTCAGGATGGTTTTGCCTGTAGTCAGCGTTTTGCCGACTTTCACCATCGAAAAAATAATTTGTCTTCCTTCTGACATAGCTTTAGAAAATTAATTTTTTGGGAAGGCGAATATCGTAAAAAAAACTGATTTTTTTTGCCGATTTATTAATTTAAACAGTTTTTTGGATACTCCATTTTTTTAGAAGTTCGACAAATTCTGTTTGGATAGCTTGTGTTTTATCTCTTGCATACCACAAATGGAGGGAGGTTACAAATTCTTCATGAGTCGCTTCCGGAAATTTATTTTTATAATCAACAACCATATCTTGAATTATTTTTGGTCGAGGTCCCCAGGTACCGATAATTTTATTTGAATTTTCATCCAGGCAAATCAATTTGGGAATTGCTCTGTTTCCGTTGGTTAGAAACAAATCCATCATTTCTAAATTTTGATCTCTCAAAATTATTTTTAAATTAATGAGAGAATTGTATTTTGCCATTTTCGCAATTACAGGAAGACATTGTGCACCATCGCCACACCACGATTCAGTAATAACAATCCATTGATATCGACTTTTAATTAAATCTAACGAGTTTTTTAATTCTGAATTGAGTTCACATTGTTTATCAATTCTTTTAATACGTTGCGAATTAATTAGAGTAGCAGCAACGTGCTCATTTGTTTGTTCTCCAGTTGATTTATGTTCATTAGCAAGAGAAATGACAAAGCTTTTATACTCTTCATAACCATACAAACGGGTTATTGATTTCACTATTTCTGGCTTTAACATCACACTGCTTTTTTTGCGAAATTCGATAAAACTAAATTGTTCATTGATGATTTAAGTCATAGAATAAAATATATTTTTAATTCGGATAATATTATCCTATTTAAAAGAAAAAAGCTATACATTTGCGAACGCATAGCACTAAAAAATTATATTATGAATTCTAAAACACCACATTCTTTCCATATTCCTGTAATGGGATTGGGTTTTACAATCGATACGCCGGTGAAAGTTGCGAAATATGGTATAACATCGGTTGTGTCTATAATAGAAGATCATCTTATTGAGCGAATGAGAGAAATTCTTTGCAAACGTGAAAATCTTGAATACAAAGAAATTTCAGTTAGTGAAGAAGATTCTCGCGCAAAAAGAGTTAGGGCTTATCTCGATTTAATGGACTATATCGTAAGTAAGCAAATTAAAAATGTGAAGGAAGAGGATTTTAAAACAGATAATGATATCAATCAGTATTTCCAGATGCTTCCAGATCAATCGCTTCAAAAAAAATTATACAATTCTCTATCCACTTGTAAAGAGAATGAAAAAAGTGCCATTCAAAAAACTCTAAAGGAATTTATTGTGCCTGGCTTTATCGATGTAAATATTATGACTAAGATTGATAAAAAAAATTACGATAAAGACGGGAAAGAATTACCAATCGAATATTCTGATGCTTTAGCAGCTTTTCGAGGATATGCACAAAGCACATTAAATTCATCCATTATTTTTTCTGCTGGAATGAACCCTCGTTTATTCAGTTATTGCGAAAAATTTAATGATTTTTTTCCGGATACAAATGGGTTGATAAAGAAAAAAATAATTCTTAAAGTCAGCGATTATCGTTCGGCACTCATACAAGGAAAATATTTAGCTAAAAAAGGTTTGTGGGTTTCTGAATTCAGAATAGAGTCTGGAATAAATTGTGGCGGGCACGCTTTTATTTCAACTGGAGTTTTAATGGGGCCCATATTAGAGGAATTTAAGAATAAAAGAAATCAATTATTTGAAGAGCTTTTTAATGATTGCAAAAGTTCATTAGAAAAAGCCAATCGGTCTCCGTTCGTATTGGATCCTGAATTGAAAATAACAGCTCAAGGTGGTATTGGAAATGCAAATGAGGATACTTTTTTATTAGAATATTACAATTTAGATGGAACAGGCTGGGGTAGCCCCTTCCTTTTAGTTCCAGAAGCAACTAATGTTGATAGTGAAACATTGCAAAAACTGGCAAATGCAAAAAAAGAAGACTATTATTTGAGTCATGCTTCACCGTTGGGAGTTCCGTTTAATAATCTTAGAGATAGTAGTTCTGAAATTCAAAGAAAAAAGAGAATTTCAAAACATAGACCAGGAAGTCCTTGTTATAAAAAATTTCTCGTTTCAAATACAGAGTTTACAGAAGAGGCAATTTGTACAGCATCAAGGCAATACCAAAAATTAAAAATAGAACAATTAACAAACACTATTGAAGATAAGGAAATTTTAGGAGAAGAAATAGCTAAAATAGAAGAAAAGGATTGCTTGTGCGAAGGACTTGGTGCTCCTGCACTACTCAAAAATGAAACGAATCCTGCTCATAACTTAAGCGCAGTAACTATTTGTCCAGGACCTAATTTAGCTTATTTTTCTGGTACATTTTCTTTAAAACAAATGGTGGATCATATTTATGGCAGGCTTAATCTTTTAAATAATTTAAAAAGACCAAATCTTTTTGTAAACGAATTGCAACTTTATGTTGATTATATCAAAAAAGAATTTGAAGAGAACCTTAGTAAACTTTCAGAAAAAAAAGCAAATTATTTTCAGACTTTTAAAAATAATTTAATAGAAGGAATAGCCTATTATGAATCATTATTCTCGAAAATAATGGCTAATGATAAAGATTTTCAAAGAAATAATCTACAACTTTTAGAAATCATAAAAGAATCTCTAACTGAATTAAATGCAGTTGCTAATGTTTAACAATTAAAAATTACGTTATGAAAAATCTCGAAAAACGCTCATGGGCAGAACCCTACAAAATGAAAATGGTTGAACTATTAAAAATGACAACCAAAGCACAAAGAATAAAGGCTATTAAAGAAGCAGGCTACAATACTTTCTTGCTTAAATCAGAAGATGTATATATTGATTTACTTACAGATAGTGGAACAAACTCTATGAGCGATCAACAATGGGGCGCTTTTATGACTGGAGACGAAGCTTATGCCGGAAGTAAAAGTTATTATAAATTAGAGGATGCGGTTACAAAATATTATGGCTATAAATACCTTGTTCCAACACATCAAGGGAGAGCTGCTGAAAATATTATTTCAAAAATCTTAATTAAAAAGGGAGATATTGTCCCAGGCAACATGTATTTTACCACAACACGCTTGCATCAAGAACTTGCTGGTGGAATTTTTGCTGATATTATTATTGACGAGGCACACGATCCTTTAAACGAACATCCCTTCAAAGGCAATGTAGATATTTCTAAACTTGATAAATTAGTAAAGGAACATGGATCAAAAAAAATAGCTTATGTGAGCCTTGCTACCAATGTGAATTTAGCTGGTGGACAGCCCGTGAGTATGGCTAATATAAAGGAATTACGCGAATACACCAATAAGCATAAAATTAGGATTATACATGATATGACTCGCGTTGCAGAGAATGCGTATTTCATTCAGCAAAGAGAAAAAGGGTACGATAAAAAAACGATAAAGGAAATCGTAAAAGAAATTTGCTCTTACACAGATGGAGCAACGATGAGTGCAAAAAAGGATGCACTGGTAAATATTGGAGGTTTTATGGCAACCAACGAACCAGATGTTTTTGAAGAAGCAAGGAACTTGGTTGTTGTGTATGAGGGACTACATACATACGGTGGACTTGCAGGAAGAGATATGGAAGCAATTGCTGTTGGGATAGCAGAAGGCTTGGATGATAATCATCAGCGCGCAAGAGTTGGGCAGGTAGAATACTTAGGACATAAAATGATGGAGTATAATATTCCTATTGTAAAACCAATTGGTGGGCACGGCGTATTTGTGGATGCAAAAGCATTTTTACCTCATCTTACTCAAGATCAGTATCCGGCGCAAACTTTAACTACAGAAATTTTTATCGATTCAGGTGTTAGGACAATGGAGCGCGGAATTGTATCGGCTGGAAGAAAAGCAAATGGTGAAAATTATTATCCTAAGCTTGAACTTGTACGGTTTACCATTCCACGAAGAGTTTATACGCAAGCCCATATGGATGTGGTTGCAGAATCAGCTGCTGCAGTTTATGAAAGAAGAAAATCTATAAAAGGATTAAAGATGGTTTATGAGCCAAAGTATCTTCGATTCTTTCAGGCAAAATTTGAGAAATTATGAAATGGAAAAATGTACATGTGTTTTTAATTTTGTGTACTTCCTTTTTAATTTATTCTTTCAGCATCTACCTTCAACCTCTTTCAGCAAAAAAAGCAGAAGGGTTTGATGTAAAAAAAGCATCGGAAGGACATCTTGTTTGGCAAAAATATAATTGCCAGACTTGTCATCAGCTATATGGATTAGGAGGATTTTTAGGACCTGACTTAACAAATGTAATTTCCACTCAAGGTAAGGGAGAGCCTCTAATACGTGCTATGGTGAGCGCAGGGGCAAAACAAATGCCGGCTTTTAATTTATCTGAAGAGGAACTTAGTAACCTAATAGAATTTTTAAAATCAGTAGATAAAAGCGGGACCTCCGATCCAAGAAGTTTTAAAACTGAACGATTTGGAATGATCGAGCAAAATGAAAAAAAGTAAAATAAATATTGGTAATTTATTTTTACTAAGTGCTTTATCAATGTTAGCACTTTGTCTGTGTTTCGGTATATTGGCTGCAATTACATATATCTTTCCCTATTTTCTTAAAAACGAATTAGGTTTTGTATCTCTACGACCCTTACACGTTTCCTCTGCTATATTTTGGCTTATTTTAGGAGCAACAGGTTGCGTTTATAACGGTTTGCAATTATATACGGGACAAGCAATAATAAACAATAGATCCCTTATCCAGTGGGGTTTGTGGATATTAGCCATTGTTGGTATTTTATTTTCTTATTGCATAAAAAAATTTGGCGGAAGAGAGTATTGGGAATTTGATCCGATCTGGGCATTGCCTATTGTTATTGCTTGGGTACTCTTTCTTATAAATTTTATTTCTATAGTAAGAAAAATAAAATCATGGCCTGTTTATATCTGGATGTGGTTAACGGGTATTGTTTTTTTCTTATTTACATTTTTAGAAAACTACTTATGGATTTTCCCTTTTTTCAGAGAACACTTTATAACCGATATGACGATTCAGTGGAAAGTGAATGGTTCTCTTGTTGGCTCCTGGAACCAAATTCTATATGGAACAGCTATCTTTTTGATGGATAAAATTGAAGGCACAGAAACCACGGGGAACAGTAAACAGGCTTTCTTTATGTATTTCCTTGGTTTGTTTAACCTTATGTTTAATTGGGGGCATCATCTTTATACACTTCCAGGAGAGAATTACATCAGATATATAGGCTATATTGTCAGTATGACCGAGTGGATTTTTTTTATTAAAATAATATACGACTGGAAAAAAAGTGTGAGTAGCATACAAAAGAACTATCATTATTTTCCTTTTCGTTTTTTAATGGCTACTGATATTTGGGTCTTCCTTAACATGATACAAGCCCTTTTAATGTCGATCCCCGCTATAAATATTTATACACACGGAACACATGTAACAGTTGCCCATGCAATGGGTACCACTATCGGTATTAACAGCATGATTTTGTTTGCTGCCTGTTTTGAGTTTTTTAATTTTAAGTATATTGATAAGTCAAGAACAGCAAACTATTTAAATAAATTTTTCTGGGGGTTGCAAATAAGCTTATTTATTTTTTGGCTCTCACTCAATGCCGCAGGAGTGAAAAAAGGAATTTGGCAGATGAGTCTTCATCAGGTAAGTTATTCTGAGATGATGGAATCCTTACGCCCTTATTTTATCGTTTTTGGAATTGCCGGCATTGGACTGCTAATATGTTTTAGCTCAATTGCAATACTATTGATTAAAAACGCCTCAATAAAAAACGAGATTTATGAAAAATACAATTAACGTAGAAGATTTAAAAGTTGCTTTTAAATATAAAAGCAACAGTGAATTAAAATATACTTTTTACATTTTTAAAATCCTTCAATACCCACGCTTATTAAAACTGTTAATGAACTTAACAAACGGAATCTTAAAATACAACCTTCCTTTAAAATTTCTAATAAAAGGTACCGTGTTTAAAATATTTTGCGCTGGTGAAAGCATTAATGATGCCTTTATCCAAATAAAAAAATTAGGTAATTATAAGGTGAAATCAGTTCTTGATTATGTGTCGGAAGGAGAAAAGACAGACAGCGCATTTAACCGAAATGCAGAAATCATTATTAAAAATATTAATAAACTTGGTAAAGAGGCTCCAGATAATTATGTAAGTGTAAAAATTTCAGGCTTGGAAGATCCTGATTTTCTTAAAGAAATTAACAGCTCTGTTTTTCCAACAAATACATTATATGTAAAACGATTTGAAACTCTTTTAGAAAGAGTTAATTTAATTTGCAAAGCTGCAAGCGAGAATCATGTTGTTGTTTTCATTGATGCCGAAGATAGATACATGCAAGATATTTTAGATGCCATTACAGAATACATGATGCAAAAATATAACAAACAGCAGGTAATTGTTTTTAATACACTACAAATGTATCTTAAAGATAGACCAAAATATATTCAACGTTTGATTGAAGATGCTGAGACTGAAAAATATATTCCAGGGATTAAATTAGTGAGAGGTGCTTACGTTGAAAAGGAAAGAGAAATCGCACAAAAAGAGAATCGAAAATCTCCAGTTTATGATACAAAACAGCAAACAGATAATGCCTTTAACGAAGCCATTGAAGTGTGTCTAAGTCATTATCCGAAAATAAGGACATGTGTTGCGACGCATAATGATGAAAGTACAACTCATACCATTGAGTGCATGAAAAAATATAATATTGAAAATAATGCTGTTAAGTTTTCACAGCTTTTAGGAATGAGTGATAATCTTACTTTTAATTTAGCGGCTAATGGATACAATACTTCAAAATACTTGCCTTATGGCGAAGTTAAGAAGGCCATTCCATATTTAATAAGAAGGTCGGAAGAGAATTCATCCATTAACGGACAAATATCTCGAGAGTTAATGCGATTGAAAATTGAAATGAAAAGAAGAAAATTATCAAACTAAAAATATAAAATCATGGGAACATTCTTTTACGCAATTGTCGGACTTTTTTGGGCTTTTATTTCCTTATCAATAGGGAAATATATAACGGGATCTTTTTTTAACGATCGAAAACAAATTACAATTGGGTTAGGAGCAATTGTCGCTTCTTGCTTACTTGGACTTTGTTTTTTATTCGTAATAATTACACATTTATAATTTTTCAAGCAGTTATTTTTCCGAATACCATAGTATTTTCTTTCCTAATCCAAGCGAATTATCCGTATATTTTATAAACGTTAAACGTAACGCCCAAATGTATCCAGGCATTACTAAACTCATTACATAATTTTTTGTGTAAAAAGTAGGCAGTTCTAAATAATCTATTTCAGTAGGATTAATTAACTTGCCCGAAAACTGAATTCCTTTTACGTTAAGAAGGGTTACTGAATTTGGAAGTATGGCGCCTGATACAGGCACATCTGGTTTAATTAGCGTATCATGCGAAGTGCCAAAAGATGATTTAAATACAAGCATGTTATTTTTTTCATCATAAGCGTAAAAGCAAGTAATGCAATAAGGCATATTATCCGCTGTAACAAAGCAAACGGTTGCAATTTTGTTCTTTTTTAGAAATGATACAATTTTCTCATTTAAATCAGCCATGTTTCACTGTGTCTAAATTTAGCATTTCAAACTTAGATGAGAAATGACGTAAAAACTCTGTCTCTTCTGTTATTCTTAAACCACATGTTGTATCTTTATATTTAAGAATATTTTCAAAAACCTCAATTACGTATTCAATATGACTTTGCGTATAAACACGACGTGGAATTGCCAACCGAACCAACTCCATGGAGGCAGGAATTAATTTTTTATTTTCATCGTATTTGCCAAACATAACAGAACCAATTTCGCAAGATCTTATTCCGCCCATTAAATATAATTGACAAACCAATGCTTGTCCTGGATATTCATGAACTGGAATATGTGGATATAGCGCTTTTGCATCAATATAAACAGCATGACCGCCAATGGGCCAAATAAGCGGTATCCCCATTTTATGAAGTCGTTCTCCAAGATAATTAGTGCTGCTTATTCTGTATTTTAAATATTCATAATCAAAAACTTCGCGCAAGCCAATTGCAATAGCTTCCATGTCTCTGCCTGATAATCCGCCATAAGTTGTAAACCCTTCTGTAATAATTAATATTTTTTTAAATTCTTCAGATAAATATTTTTCTCGCATTACAACAAAGCCGCCCATGTTTACCAATGCATCTTTTTTTGCACTCATAACGGCACCATCACATAAAGAAAAAATTTGCTGGGCTATTTCTTTACAAGATAAATTTTCATAC
>JBDTAC010000005.1 GCA_039924845.1 Bacteroidia bacterium | reverse complement strand
GGTTCGGACGATGAAATTTTTGAACCTTCCAAATCGCGGCTCGCGAAATACAATTTATTGCCCAAAGAAAATGGCTGGAATGTTTCTAAAATTACGAATGAGTTAGATGCTGTAATTCTTGGTATGCACGCTCGTGCGGATAATCCAGAATTATTAAAAGCGAAGGAAATCGGCTTAAAAATATTTTCATATCCGGAATATATTTACGAGCAAACCAAAGATAAAATTCGTGTGGTAATTGGTGGAAGTCATGGAAAAACAACCATTACCGCCATGATTTTGCACGTGTTACATTTTCATAAAATAGATTGCGATTATTTAGTTGGCGCGCAATTGGAAGGTTTCGACACAATGGTAAAACTCTCGAAAGAAGCCAAAATAGCCGTTATTGAAGGTGATGAATACTTATCTTCTCCGATTGATCGCAGACCGAAATTTCATTTATACAAACCCAATATCGCTATTTTATGCGGTATTGCTTGGGATCACATTAATGTGTTTCCGACTTTTGAAAATTATGTGGAGCAATTTAAAATTTTTGTAAATCTGATTGAACCTTTTGGAAGTCTTGTGTATTGCGAGTTAGACAAAGAAGTAAAAAATGTTTCCGAAGCAGCTCGCGCAGATATTAAAAAAATTCCGTACGGAATTCCATCTCATAAAATTGAAAATGGCATTACGATTTTAACGAATTGCACAACAAAAGCAGGTACTTGCGAGCTTTCTATTTTTGGTGAACACAATTTAATGAATTTGAATGGAGCGCGTTTGGCGTGTCAACAATTAGGAATTGATGATGAAAAATTTTACGAAGCGATTACTTCTTTTTCGGGTGCATCCAGACGATTGGAATTGGTTGAAAAAAATAATTTTTCAGCTGTTTATAAAGATTTTGCGCATTCGCCATCCAAGCTGAAAGCTACTACACAAGCGGTTAAAAAGCAATTCCCGAATAGAAAATTAATTGCTTGTATGGAGTTGCACACCTTCAGCAGTTTGAACGAAGATTTTTTGAAACAATATGAAAATTCAATGGCCTTGGCAGACGAAGCTTTTGTGTATTTTAATCCGCATACCATCGAACATAAAAAACTAAAAAATATTACCGAAGCACAAGTAAAAGCTGCTTTTGGCGGAACTAATATTTCTATTTTTACAGATGCAAAAAAGTTATTTTCACATTTGCTTTCGCTGGATTATACACACACCAATTTATTAATGATGAGTTCGGGAAATTTTGATGGCATTGATTTTAAGGAGTTAGCAAAACGTGTTTTGAAAACTAATAAAAATTAATTTACAATGGAAAAAGAAACGTTAGAATTTCTGAAAAAATTAAAAAATAATAATAACAAACCTTGGTTTGACGCACATAGAAAAGAATATGAAATTGCGAAAGAAGATATGCGAAAATCAGTTGAAAAAATAATTTTTTCGATTGTGCAATTTGATAAATCAATCAGTGGACAAGAAGCTAAAAAGTGTATGTTCCGCATCAATCGTGATGTGCGTTTTTCAAAAAATAAAAGTCCGTACAAAAATAATTTTGGTGCATCTATTTCCGAAGGTGGAAAAAAATCTTTTTCGCCCGTTTATTATTTACATATTCAACCTGGAAACTCTTTTGTAGCAGGCGGAATGTATATGCCGCAGCCACCACAATTAAATGCAGTTCGTCAAGAAATTGATTACAATACAAAAGAATTTTTAGCCCTTTTGAAAGACAAAAATTTCAAAAAATATTTTTCGGGATTGTCGGACGAAGACAAATTGAAAAATCCTCCGCGCGGCTATACTGCAGATAATCCAGTAATTGAAATTTTGAAAAATAAAAATTTTATTGTGCTTCATAAATTAACGGATGAAAAAATTTTGGCGAAAAATTTTATTCAGGCAACAACCGAAATTTGCAAAAGCATTTCCCCTTTACATCAATTTCTAAAGCGCGCTATTGACGGAATTGAGAATACGTCTGTGTAAAAATTATTCAGCAATAAACCAATTATTGAGTAATTCCTTTTTGTTGTACAACATTGAATTTTTAGTTGTGCAATCCGTAATATTTTTTCCTGAAAGCTCCAGAATCGTTTGTCCTGCGGCAGTATCCCATTCCATTGTGGGCGCAAAACGCGGATAAATAGAAGCAGCGCCTTCTGCCAGCAAACAAAATTTTATAGAACTTCCAGAAGATATAAATTCGATTTCAGAATATTTTTTTCGCAGCTCAGAAATAAATTTTTCGGTTGCTTCCGATAAATGCGAACGACTTGCTAATACTCGAAAAGAATTTTTTTCAGAACTGTTTTTCAGAGGTAATTTTTCAGATATTTTTAGTAAATCTTCCAAACTATTTATTTCAGTTGAAGGCGAAGTACATTTAAAACTTCCAATGCCGATACAGGCAAAATATAAAATATTTTTTACAGGAATATAAATCACGCCAAGTATTGATTTTTGCTCGTGAATTAGGGCAATATTGGTGGTAAACTCTCCATTTTTTTTCACAAATTCTTTTGTGCCGTCTAATGGATCTACCATCCAAAAGTAATTCCAATTTTTGCGTTCTTCGTACGGAATGTTGCGCCCTTCTTCACTTAGAACGGGTAATTCTGTTTTCGTTAAAGCAGCAGAAATTATTTCATGCGATTGTTTGTCGGCTTCTGTTAAAGGAGAAAAATCAGATTTCATTTCTACTGAAAAATCTTTTTCGTACACCGACAAAATTTCTTTTCCAGCTTCCAGCGAGGCTTTTATGGCAAGTAATAAATATTGAGAGAGTGTTTCTGTTTCTAGCATTTAGGAAGATTCAAATTTTTGTTTAGAGGTTTAGTAAATAAAAATCGTTCAAAAAAATCTTTTTTGAAATGATTTTAAGGTATAAGTTAATTTACTCCTTTTTCCCTTCTACTACAATTACGATTTCTCCCTTTACTGTTTTCTGACTGAAATACGTCACTAATTCTTGAATAGAGCCACGTTGTGTTTCTTCAAATAGTTTAGTAAGTTCTCGTGAAACAGAGGCTTTGCGTTCGGCACCGAAATGAGTACAGAATTCGGTTAATGTTTTTACCAATCGAAAGGGTGATTCATAAAAAATCATCGTACGCACTTCATTTTGCAATTGAAACATTCGTGTGTTGCGCCCCTTTTTGGGAGGTAAAAATCCTTCAAAACAAAAACGATCTGCAGGTAAACCAGAATTAACCAATGCAGGCACAAAGGCGGTGGCTCCAGGTAAACATTCTACTGCAATTCCTGCACGAATACAGGCTCTTACTAGCAAAAATCCGGGATCAGAAATAGCGGGAGTGCCAGCATCACTTACCAAGGCAATTTTTTCTCCGCTCAAAAGGCGCTGCACTAAAGCATCTACGCTGGAATGTTCATTGTGTAAATGATGCGAAAACATTTTTTTTTCAATCTCAAAATGTTTTAAGAGAAATCCTGTTGTGCGTGTATCTTCTGCTAAAATAACATCCACTTCTTTCAAAATACGAATCGCTCGAAGCGTCATGTCTTCTAAGTTTCCGATGGGAGTAGGAACTAAAAAAAGTTTCGACATGATTGTGTATAAAGCAGAAATTAAGCTTCCACCAAATTATTCAGACGGTAATAATGTTTCACGTCTTTTATTTGTTCTGGATGTTTAATGTATTCTTCAAAATCCGCTCTGAAATGTCGAATGGCACTGGCAACGGGCCAAGCAGATGCATCTCCCAAAGGACAAATTGTACGCCCATCTATTTTGCTTTGTACGTCCCACAATAAATCAATGTCTTCAATGGTGCCGTGTCCGTCTAATATTCTATGAAGTATTTTTTCCATCCAACCAGTTCCTTCGCGGCAAGGACTGCATTGTCCGCAACTTTCGTGATGATAAAAACGCGCAAAAGTATACAGGTTTTTTACCACGCTGGTACTTTCGTCCATGACAATAAAACCACCTGAACCCAGCATTGTTCCAGCTTGAAATCCTCCTTCACTCAAGGATTCATAACTCATCAAGCGGGGTTCTCCGGTAGGCGTTTTTAATAATTTATCACCAGGAAGTACAGGTACGGAAGAACCTCCGGCAACAACTGCTTTTAATTTTTTACCATTGCGAATACCTCCGCAATACGTGTCAGAATAAATAAATTCTTCTACCGGTAAACCTAATTCTATTTCGTAAACACCCGGTTTATTAATATGTCCGCAAGCAGAAATTAATTTTGTTCCAGTACTTTTTCCAATTCCGATTTTCGCATATTCCTCGCCCGTCATGTTGATGATGTGCGGAACAGCAGCAATGGTTTCCACGTTATTTACAACCGTTGGGCACGCCCATAAACCTGATATAGCAGGAAAAGGCGGTTTCATTCGAGGATTTCCTCTTTTGCCTTCCAATGATTCGATTAAAGCCGTTTCTTCTCCGCAGATATACGCTCCAGCTCCGGGATGCACATATAAATCAAGAGAATAATCGGTTCCTAAAATATTTTTTCCGAGAAAACCTGCTGCATAAGCTTCATCAATTGCTTTTTCAAGAATATGATATTGATGCATCATCTCTCCGCGAATGTAGATATACGCAGTATTCGCGCCCAACGCAAAGCTGGAAACAATCATTCCTTCTATTAATGAGTGCGGAATGTGTTGCATTAAAAAGCGATCTTTAAAAGTTCCGGGCTCGCTTTCATCGGCATTGCAAACCAAATAACGCGGATTGCCCGATTTTTTATCAATGAAACTCCATTTCATTCCTGTCGGAAATCCTGCTCCACCTCGTCCGCGTAATCCCGATTTTTTCACTTCGTCTACTACTGCATCCGGATTCATCGTCTTCAAAGCCTTTTCCACAGCAGCATATCCTCCCTTTTGGCGATATACTTCAAATGTGTCAATATTCGGAACGTTGAGGTGTTCTAATAATAGTTGTCTGCCCATAGCTTATTGATTGTGAGCTTTTATTTTTTCTTTCGCCCAATGCGAAATACTTTCTTTCGTATTATTTTTGTAATCGTTTAAAATAGTATCCACACTTTCGCACGTTAAATTCTCGTGGTATTTTTCCCCTATCTGCATTATGGGAGCTGTTCCGCACGAAGCCAAACATTCAACTGTTTTCAAGGTAAACATGCCGTCTTTCGTGGTTTCACCTACTTTTACTTGTAATTTTTTTTCGATGTGTCTAACGATATCTTCTGCACCCATTAACCAACAAGGACCTGTTCGACACACTTCAATCACGCATTTACCAACGGGTTTTAAATTGTACATCGAATAGAATGTAGCTACTTCATACACTTCTACTGGTAAAATATGTAAGATAGATGCCACGTAATCCATCGTTTCCGGACTTAGCCATCCGTCAAATTCCGCTTGCGCGAGATGTAAAATGGGTAATAAAGCTGATTTTTGTTTTCCTTCCGGATAACGTTGCATGATTTTATGGCATAGAGCCAATGCATCGTCGCTAAATTTAGGTTGTTTATGAGTGCTCACGGAATTAAATTAAATTTGTTTTTTAGCTCTTCAAAAAAATATTTTTTCAGGCGTCTAATTCGCCCGCAATTACATTCATACTGCTCATCGTTAAAATAGCATCCGAAAGCATTTGTCCTTTTATCATTTCCGGATAGGCTTGGTAATAAATAAAACACGGTCTGCGGAAATGCAAGCGGTACGGCGTTCTCCCGCCATCACTTACCAAATAAAATCCCAATTCCCCGTTACCGCCTTCCACACAATGATACACTTCTCCAACTGGAATTTCTGTTTCGCCCATCACAATTTTAAAGTGATAAATCAGCGCTTCCATATTATTATACACTTGTTCTTTCGGGGGCAAATAAAAATCAGGAACGTTTGCGTGAAAAGGTCCTTCGGGCATTTTTTTAAGAGCTTGTTGAATGATGCTCAAACTCTGCCACATTTCTTCTAAACGCACCATAAAACGATCATACGTATCTCCATTTGTGCCTAAAGGAATCGTAAACTCAAAATCTTCGTAAGAGCAATATGGATTCATCACACGCACATCGTAATCAACGCCTGCTGCACGTAAATTTGGACCTGTAAAACCATAATTCAACGCTCTTTCTGCAGAAATTCCGCCAACGCCAATAGTCCGATCCATAAAAATTCGGTTGCGCATTACCAACACTTCAAACTCTTTTAATTTTGCAGGGAAATCTTTTAAAAAGATATTTATTTTATCCCAAGCCTTTTTAGAAAAATCGCGCTCTATGCCGCCAATACGACCGATGTTAGTAGTTAAGCGAGCACCACATATTTCTTCAAAAATTTCATAAATCCATTCTCTGCATTGGAATAAATATAAAAAGCCGGTCATAGCACCGGTATCCACCGCAATTACCGTATCGCACACAATGTGATCTGCAATGCGCGAAAGTTCCATAATAATAACGCGCATATACTCGGCTCTTTTCGGAATCTCCACACCTAATAATTTCTCCACCGTCATGTGCCAACCCATATTATTGATGGGGCTGGAGCAATAATTCAAACGATCCGTAAGCGTAGTAATTTGATAAAAAGGTCGGCGTTCTGCTATTTTCTCAAATGCTCTATGGATGTAGCCGATAGTAGATTTTGCATCCACAATTACTTCTCCATCCATCGTCAGCACGTTTTGAAAAATTCCGTGCGTAGCAGGGTGTGTAGGACCTAAATTTAAGGTTGAATATTCCTTTTCTTCTGTGATAATTTCTGCCAGCTTATTCATAAAAGTATTTTTTACCTGCCAAACATGGCATTGTTTTTATCTTCTCGTGTCTGATCTTCCAACGGAAACTCTTTCCGCAAAGGAAAATCTATCATTTCATCCACATTCAAAATTCTGCGTAAATCAGGATGTTCTTTAAAAGTGATTCCATAAAAATCGTATGTCTCGCGTTCCATCCAATTCGCAGCAGAAAATAATTTTGTTAAAGTTGGAACAGAAGGATCAGAAAGACTGGTGAATAATTTTAATCGAATACGATAATTTTTTTGCATGTTGTGCAAATGATACACCACGCCTAATTCTTGTGATTTATTGTTCGGGAAATGAATTCCGCAAATATCGGTGAGAAAAGTAAATTGTAATTCGGGACTTTCATAGAGGAAGCGTATAATCTCTTCAATTTTCTCTTTCTTTACAGTAAAAACAGGAAAATCTCTTGCCATTTCGGCAGAAACAATTTCTTCCTTAAATTTTTCGTTCAGTTGCTGATTTACGAGAGTGAGTAATTCCGTTTTTTCCATTCCTAATTATTCTATATTGTATTTAGCGAGTAAAGCCTTGTATTCATCAGTATCTCGTCTGCGAATGGATTCGTTTTGAATCAATTCTTGAATTTTTAAAATTCCATCCAATACTTGCTCCGGATTCGGCGGGCAACCCGGAATGTAAACATCCACGGGAATAATCCGATCAATTCCTTGTAAAACGCTGTAGGTATCAAAAATTCCTCCGCTGGAAGCGCAAGCGCCCATGGATAATACCCAACGTGGTTCTGCCATTTGTTCGTAAACCTGACGTAAAACGGGGCCCATTTTTTTAGCGATGGTTCCCATCACCATTAATAAATCCGCTTGACGAGGAGAAAAGCTTAAACGTTCTGCACCAAAACGACCTAAATCGTAATGTGCACCCATCGTTGCCATAAATTCGATTCCGCAACAAGAAGTAGCAAAAGGAAGTGGCCAAATAGAATTTTTACGTGCCATTCCTACTACTTTATCAATGCTTGTAGCAAAAAATCCAGGACCTTCAATACCAGGAGGCGCTTTGGTAATCTCTACATTTGTTTTTACTGTTGCCGTGCTCATCTTCAAAAATCCTTTGTAAAAAAATATTTTTCTAAACGTTTAATTTCTGATTTTTTATTCCCACTTCAATGCGCCTTTTTTGATGATGTAAGCAAAGCCAATGGCGAAAAATGCCATAAAACCAAGCATTTCGAAAAATCCTGTCATGCGTAAAACTTTAAAATTAACAGCCCAGGGATACATAAAAATAACTTCTACATCAAATAAAACAAATAAAATAGCAATTAAAAAATATTTTATGGAAAAGGGAACACGCGCATTTCCTTGTGATTCGATGCCACATTCAAACGTGTCTAACTTTATTTTTGATTTGCGTTTTGGTCCTAAACGATGCGTGAAAAACATAACCAGAACTACAAAACCAGAGGCTACAAGCAGCATCAATCCAATTGGAATATAATCAATCGCGGAACTTTGAGGCATAAAAAAGAGATAAATACTATTTAGTGCGACAAATTTAGACAATAATTTTCGAAAAATTTATTTTTCGCGCCCTATTTTTTCAATTCGGTAAAAATGCTTTAACAAAAATTAACAATCGTCTTTGTGATGTTGATTTGTATTTCCAATTCAAATCCTGCACTTTTGCAGTAAAATTAATCCTCCTATAAAATGACATCAAAAATAACACTTCGAAAAAATAATTTTTTGGCGACTCTTTTTCTGTTTTCTTTTTTCGCCTTTTCTGCTTCCGCGAAAACTTTTTTTTCTGCGCAAAGCGATTCCAATAAAGTAGATGGGCGAGGCTTGAAACAAGGTTTGTGGTGCGAAAAAGTAGGCGAAACAAATTGGTATGGAAATTATGTGGATGGAAAAAAAGATGGTTCGTGGATGGATTATCATCCCAACGGAATTATTCATTTTTTATCGACATATAAAAACGGAATGCGCAATGGAATTGCGATAGAAATTGATAATAACGGTTATTTTTTATCGGAAGAACATTTTGTAAATGATACGATTGATGGTTATTTGAAAACGTATTTTCCGGGCGGAAGAACTAAAACAGAATCTAAATTTTCGATGGGAAAATACAATGGATTTAACCATGTTTATTACGATAACGGACAAATGCAAGAAGATGGAAATTACAAAATGAATGTGCGTGATGGCGTTTCGAAATGGTATTATGAAGATGGAAAAATAAATACACAATTCACGTATGTGGATGGAAAAATTGAAGGCGGAGCGCTCAGTTATTTTGATAGCAATGGAAATGTTCAAACAAAAAGTATTTACAAAAATAATACGCTGGATGGTCCTTACACCGAATATTTTGATGGCAAACAAGTGAAAATTACAGGCACGTATAAAGACGGAAAAAAAGATGGCATTTGGATGGAATATGACATTAACGGAAAAATACTTTCAAAAATTAAATATAAAAATGGCGTAGAAAAAGGGCATTCAAAAAAATAATTTTTCGAACCTATTTTTAACACGATTTTTTTCAGTGCGATTTCTCCTTTTACTTTTTGTAACTTTGCTCGTTTAGTAGCGGCGGAAAAATAATTTTTCGCGCAGCAAAAGAACGATTGCGATTTTTACGATGCAAAAAAACAATTATCAATTATTGATTGAAAAGCTGGATGAATTTATCCGGAAATACTATAAGAATCAGCTGATACGCGGCGTTTTATATAGTGTTGCCATCGGATTTATTTTTTATCTGGCGGTTGTTATTTTGGAATATTTTGCGCATTTCGATGTGCTTATTCGCAGCATTTTATTTTACACTTTTATCTTTGCCAACGTTTATATTTTGGTTCGTTGGGTAAGTATTCCTGTGCTGAAATTATACAAACTCGGAAAAATTATTTCGTACGAACAAGCTGCTATTATTATTGGAAATCATTTTGGCGAAGTAAAAGATAAATTGCTAAACGTGCTGCAATTGCAGCAGCAAAGCCTTGTTGCCAATACTATTTTGGTAGAAGCGAGCATCGAACAAAAAATAAATTTGTTGCGTCCTATTCCGTTTTCGGCTGCTGTTGATTTTGGCGAAAATAAAAAATACATTACGTATGCTGCTTTTCCGCTTTTGATTTTTTTAATTTTACTCTTTTCCGCGCCAGCAGTGATTAAGCAAGGCACTTGGCGAATGGTGGAACATCAAACTTTTTTCGCGAAACAAGCTCCTTTTCAATTTGTGATTAATAACAATTCGCTTACAGCCATTCAGCAGCAAGACTTTCAGCTAAATGTAAAATTAACGGGAAATAATGTTCCGCAAGATGTGTTCATCAACATTGGCGAAAATCAATATAAATTGACAAAAGAAAATACTGTTTTGTTTAATTATATTTTCAAAAGTGTACAAAGTTCCATCACGTTTCAGTTAAGTGCAGATGGTTTTCAATCGCAAGAATATCATTTGAAAGTATTGCCAAATCCGGTTTTGCTCGATTTTGAAATCAGTTTAAATTATCCAAAATACACTGGAAAAAAGGATGAAGTTTTAAAAAATACTGGCGATTTAGTGGTTCCGCAAGGCACAAAAATCAGTTGGAAATTTAATACGAAAAATACAAATGCACTTGTTTTGCATTTCGGAGATTCGTCGGTAATCGTGAAACAGTGCAATGAAAATCAATTTGTGTACGGCACGCGTTTGATGAGCAGTAAAAATTATTCCATTCGCACGTCGAACGAATTTATGAAAAACAAAGATTCTATCGGTTATTCCATTAACGTGATTCCGGATTTGTATCCAACGATTCAGGTGCAAGAAAAAACGGATTCGATGGACTCGAAAAAATATTTTTTTAACGGTGCTATTCGCGACGATTATGGATTCACGAAACTCACGTTTAATTATCGCTTTTTAGCGAATGATTCATCCGCAAACGGTAAAAAAAACAATTTGCAAATCGTTTCTATTCCTGTAAATAAAACGTTGACGCAGGATCGTTTTTATTATTTCTGGGAAATGGATTCGTTGAATATTCAGCCGGGTGATCAATTGGAATATTATTTCGAAGTGTGGGATAATGATGAAGTAAATGGAGCAAAATCTACGCGTTCTGAAAAAATGATTTTTAAAGCGCCAACGCTGGAAGAAATTGCGCAGAACACCGAAAAAAACAATACGAATATCAAAAATAATATGCAGCAAGCGATCAACGAAGCGCAGCAAATGCAACAACAATTAAGCAATACGAGCGAAGATATTTTTCAGAAGAAAAATTTGGATTGGCAAGAAAAAAAGAAAATTCAGGATTTATTAAATCATCAACAAGAGTTGCAAAAAAAGGTAGATGATTTGCAAAAACAAAACGCACAAAAAGATCAGCAACAATCTGAATTTAAAAAGGAAGATCAAAAAATTGCCGATGAACAACAGCAATTGCAAAAACTTTTCGAACAAGTGATGCCGGAAGAAATGAAAAAGAAATTGGCAGAATTGCAAAAATTATTGAATGAAATGGACAAAGATAAAGTGCAGCAAGAACTTCAAAAAATGAGCATGAATAATAAAGATTTGCAAAAGGAATTGGAGCGCACGTTGGAATTGTTTAAGCAGATGGAAGTACAGCAAAAATTAAGTGATGCCATCGACAAATTAAAAGATTTATCTCAGAAACAGCAAGGCTTAGCGGACAAAACGAAAGAAAAAAGTAACAAATCGGATAATCAAGCCGTAAAAGACCAACAAAAGAAATTGAATCAACAATTTGATGATTTCAAAAAAGACATGCAGGATTTGGCAAAAAAGAATAGTGAGTTGGAAAATCCGAATACTTTGCCAAATACCGAAAAGCAGCAGCAGGATATAAAAGATCAAATGAGTAAAAGCAGCGAGCAATTGCAGAATAATAAAAACAGTAAAGCGTCGGAATCGCAGCAGAATGCTTCTAAACAAATGAATCAACTTTCGCAGCAAATGGCGCAAATGCAATTACAAATGCAACAGCAAGCACAAACAGAAGACATTGCTGCTTTGCGTGCTATACTTGATAATTTGATTCAGCTTTCTTTTGATCAAGAGGCATTGATGAATAAAATCGGAAAAACGAGTACGGATAATCCTCAGTATATGAAAATTGCGGAAGACCAAAAAAATTTACAAGACAATACCAAAACCATTGAAGACAGCCTTTTCGCGTTAAGCAAACGCGCGCCGCAAATCAACGGAATTGTGAATCGAGAAATTGCGAGCATCAATATGAATATGACTAAATCCATTGATGCGATGGCGAAAAGAGAAACATTTGCAGCGGCAGAAAGACAACAATATTCAATGACATCCATCAATAATTTAGCACTTTTATTGGACGAATCTTTGCAACAAATGCAAAAAGATCAGAAAAAAAATCAAATGCAAGGAGAGGGAAGTTGCTCGAAACCTGGAGGAAAAAGCCCAAAACCTTCCATGGCGCAAATGCGTTCCATGCAGCAGCAATTAAACGAGCAAATTCAAGCTTTACAACAAGCGATGAAAAAAGGTGGAAAAAAAGACGGGAAAAGTGGGAAAGGCGGAAAGAACGGGCAGTCAGGTTTCAGCGAACAATTGGTAAAGTTGGCTGCGCAACAGGCTGCCATTCGAGAAGCAATGCAACAAGGAGAAAGTGAAATGGATCCGACAGGAAAACAAGCCGGGCAAATGAGCGAGATGGAAAAGGAAATGAACAAAACAGAAACCGATTTAGTAAATAAAATGTTGAGCGAAGAAACGGTTAAACGCCAGCAAGCTATTTTAACGCGCATGTTGGAATCTGAAAAGGCGGAAAAGGAGCAGAAATGGGACAATAAGCGTGATGCGATTACGGCGAAACAACAACTTTTCGCCAATCCGCCAATAGGATTTTTACAATTCAATACACAAAAAATACAAGAACAAGAATTATTAAAAACCGTTCCTCCATCATTAACCCCTTTTTATAAAACCAAAGTCAATGAGTACTTCAACAACATTCAGTCAAACTGACCATTTTATGGCAATACAGAAACTAAAAATAACGTCCTCTACCGAAAATATTTTTTTAGTGGAGAAATTTATCGAAGAAGTTTGTGAAAAGTTTAAAGTCACGGAAGAACATTACGGCAATATTTTAATCGCCATTACGGAAGCCGTTAATAACGCCATTCAGCACGGTAATAAATCCAATCCGAAAAAAAATATTTTGATTACATTAACTACTGAAAAAAATAAAATTTCATTTACCATTGAAGACGAAGGCGAAGGGTTTGATTATTCTAATATTCCCGATCCAACAAACCCTGAAAACATTGAAAAGCCAAATGGAAGAGGCGTTTTTTTAATGCGTAATTTGGCAGATAAAGTTTGCTTTTACGACAAAGGAAAAAAAGTAGAATTGGATTTTAATATTTGTGCGAATTGATTTTTTGTTTCCGATTTTGAAAAAATAATTTTTGAAATGCCTTCTCCTTCCATCAGTTTTCATGCGGTAGATACGCCGTTTAAGCTCAAGCAACAAAAAAAAAATAAAGTTTGGTTGGTGGCTGTGGCTTCCGCTGAAAAAAAAGTTTTCGGAACGCTGAATTATATTTTTTGTAACGATGCGCATTTGCTTCAAATTAACCGCGAATACCTAAAACACGACACTTACACAGATATTATTACTTTCGATTATTCTGAAAAAAAAACAATTTCCGGCGATATTTTTATCAGCATTGAACGCGTAACCGAAAATGCCGAAAAATTTAAACAGCCATTTGAAATTGAATTGCAGCGCGTAATGGTTCACGGCGTTTTACATCTTATCGGATACAAAGATAAATTGCCGCAAGACAAGGAAATAATGCGCGCCAAAGAAAATTTTTATTTAAAAAAAGCACTTTGAAAAATTATTTTTTCGAACATGTCTTTTTCAAAAAATAAGATTACACCGCGCAAACAAAAAGCTTATTTTCTTTATTTCCTTTTAATTGAAAAAGCGATTGCAAATTAACTTCTGCAATAATGTATTTCATTTTCGGAGAAGTATATTCTTCTTCAATAGCAACAATTTCCAAGGCTTTCAATTCTTCTTTGTGTTGATAACGAATGTACACTTTGATGTTAAAATCATTCTCCAATAATTCTTGCGCATTGTATTTTCCATTCAACAATTGACGTACTTTTTTCAGCTTTTTATAACTGTATTTATAATTGTACGTAAGTGCTGAAATGTCTGATAATACGGCGCTTCCCGTCGGATGACTTCCTGCGCCTTTGCCTACAAATGTTTGTTGGCACGAATAAGCGCCTTCCACTTCCACAGCGTTGTATTCGTATAAAACAGTATACAATTCACTATTTTTATTAACGAAATGCGGCAAAGCATACACATGAAATTTGTTTCCTTTTTTGTACGCTTTCGCGATTAATTTGATGCGTAAATTTTTTTCTTTCGCATATAAAATATCATCGTAACTAATATTTTGAATGCCCAAAGCCAATACTTGTTCCGGCTTTAAAAGCACGCCAAAAGCATGAACCGCGAGTAAACACAATTTATAAAGCGTATCATATCCCGCCACATCCAACCACGGATCGGATTCTGCGAAACCATTTTTTTGCGCGTCTTTCAATACATTTTCATACGACAGATTTTCCAATTCCATGCGCGTTAAAATATAATTGCACGATCCATTCAAAATACCTTTTATGCTACTCAATAATTCATTGTCGTAATATTCTTCCAAATTTCTAATGATAGGAATGCTGCCACCTGCAGAGCCTTCGTAAATAAGCGCCACGTTATTTTCTTCTTGCAATTTGTACAAGGCTTCAAAATTTTCTGCCAACATTTTTTTATTTGCCGTTACCACATTCACGCCATTTCTGAGTGCATCGGTAACAATTTCAAAAGCTTCTTGCGCATTGTCAATCAGCTCCACAACAACGTCCAAATTTTTATTTTGCAACACGTCTTTTTTATCGAATGTAAAATACGAGGCATCTATTTTTCTTTTTTTGCTACGATCTTTCACGCAAATTTTTTCGATGTTTGCTTGCAAACCTTGCGAATGATTTAATACATCGTACAATCCTTGTCCAACGCAGCCAAAGCCAAATAATCCGATTGAAATTTTTTTCTCGTTCATATTTTTATTGTTTTGAAAAATTATTTTTTTGATTCGCTTTTTTGATCGGTATAAAATTTAGAAATAAAAAAAGGCTTTTCCTTTTTATCGGAAAAGCCTTTTGAAAAATTATTTTTTTGAGCTCGCTTTTTCCGAAAATTAAATACACATCTCGCAGCACATCATGGCGCTGTAAGCAGTATTCATCGGATAAAAAGCAGTCAATTTCATTTGTATCAATTCAAAAATTGTAAAACAAAGATAATGGAGAAATTATTTTAAAAGCAAATTTATTTTTTGAAAGTTTTATTTTTCTATTCCAAAACCTCGCGCAGATACTGAACCAAGTCCCGCACAACGCTGAGGTCTTAATCGTTACATCTGTACATTTTCTAATTGGTAAATTCTCAAATCATTTTCAATTATTAATGGTTTCTGTAATTTTTGTACTTTTACATACTGTTAAAAAAAGAATAAAAATGATTACCAAGGAACAAGTGCTGGATGCTTTACGGAATGTGGACGATCCGGATTTTAAAAAGGATATTGTAACACTGGGAATGGTGCAAGACATTGTTGTGGAAGGAAACGATGTCCGTTTTACGGTAGAACTCACTACACCTGCTTGTCCGATGAAAGAGCTGATACACCGCGCTTGCGTTAACGCGATTACACATTATGTGAGTAAAGACGCCGTAACCACGGTAAATATGACGGCAAAAGTAACGTCGCAACGTGAACGAAGCGCTTCCGTTTTAAGCGGCGTAAAAAATATTGTTGCCATTGCCTCTGGAAAAGGTGGCGTGGGGAAATCTACCGTAACATCTAATTTAGCGGTGGCATTGGCGATGCAAGGCGCGAAAGTAGGGTTAGTAGATGCCGATATTTACGGACCATCCATGCCTATTATGTTTGATGTAGTTTCAGAAAAGCCGCAAACGAAAGAAATCAACGGAAAAAAATACATGTTGCCAGTAGAAAATTACGGCGTGAAATTACTTTCCATCGGATTTTTTGCAGATACATCACAAGCCGTAGCGTGGCGCGGACCAATGGCTTCCAAAGCGCTTACACAAATGTTATTGGATACGCATTGGGGTGAATTGGATTATTTATTAATTGATTTACCTCCCGGAACGGGCGATATCCATTTGTCGCTTATTTCTGCGGTGCCACTTACAGGCGTCGTAATTGTGAGCACTCCGCAAGCCGTTGCTTTGGCAGATGCAAAACGCGGAATCGGGATGTTTCAAATGCCAGCAATTCACGTTCCCGTTTTGGGAATCGTGGAAAACATGGCGTATTTCACACCAGCGGAATTACCGAATAATAAATATTTTATCTTCGGAAAAGAAGGTGCTAAAAATTTATCGGAAAGTTTACAGCTTCCTTTACTCGGACAAATTCCTTTGGTGCAAAGTATTTGCGAAGCGGGCGATGCTGGGAGGCCCGCAGTATTGCAGGAAAATACACCACAAGCCATCGCATTTATGGAAATGGCAAAAAACGTAGCGCAACAAATCGCAATACAAAATGCAAAACCAAAAGAAGTAAAAATGGCAGAAGTTAGCACGCATTAAAAAAATAATTTTTCAAACGGAAATAAAAATGTCCACAAAAAATTCAGAAATAATTGCCAAAATAGAAGATGCCTTAACTCAATTGCGTCCCTACTTAGAAGCGGACGGCGGCAATGTTTCTTTTGTTGAATTAACGAGCGACAACATCGTGAAGTTGGAATTACATGGCGCTTGCAAGTCGTGTTCGATGAGTATGATGACGCTGAAAGCCGGAATTGAAGACGCCATTAAACGTTCCATTCCCGAAATAAAATCAGTCGAAGCCATTAATATTCCTAAAGAAATTATTCATTCCTAAATTTTTGTTCGATGAAAAAATATTTTTTCCAACTTGCTTTTTTGTGTTTTTTAATCGTTGTTTTTAATTCGTGCAAGCCTTCGCTAAATGTTCCGAAACCTTCTACAGGAACAGCTAATTTTCAAAAAACAATTGCCGTTGGTGGTAGTTATATGGCGGGTTATCAAGATGGAGCTTTGTATGCAAGCGGACAAACAAATTCGTTGCCAGCCATTCTCGCAACGCAATTTAAATTGGTCGGCGGCGGAAATTTTGTTCAGCCAATGATGCCTGATAACAATGGTTTAGGACTAAATATTAAATCGTGGCAAGGACCTTTTATTTCTAAAAACACACTTGGATATGTGGCCGATTGCAAAGGCGTAACAGCATTGCAACCTATAATTAATAATTTGTCAGCAAGTGCAGCAAATCCGTATTTGAATAGCGTACAAGGTACTAATTTCAATAATTACGGTATTCCGGGCGCCACTACGGCTGATTTATTGAACCTCAATCTCTCACTTCCTTTTTCTACTTTTAATCCAAATCCTTTTTATACGCGTTTTGCGACGAGTATCGGAGCATCTACCGTGGCAGCCGATGCAGCGGCGCAACATCCTACTTTTTTCATCGCTTGGTTGGGGATGGAAAACATTTACAATTACGCCCAAAACGGCGGGTATAAAAAAACAATTCTTTCGCCTGCCGCATTTGGCGAGGAGTTGGACAGCATTATCGGCACATTGGCTTTGGGAAATACCAAAGGAGTGATTGCTACTATTCCTGATTTTAGAGACATGCCCTTTTTTACTACCATTCCTTCGCAAGGAGTTGTATTAACACAACATTTGGCAGATTCTCTGAATACATCTACCGGAAATTTATTCCATTTTCAAGCAGATTCCAATGGATTTGTAATCGAATATCCTGCCAATTCAGGGAAATATCGAAAATTAAGTCGTGCCGAATATGTTTTATTGGATGCGCCCTTGGATTCGATGAAGTGCAACATGCTGGGCGTTTTAAATCCTTTGCCGAACCGATATGTATTGGATTCATCTGAAATTCAAATTATTGAAAACGCGATTACCAGCTACAATCAAGTCATTCAGACAAAAGCTTTGCAATACAATTTAGCTTTGGTGGATATGAACGCGTATTTTAAAACGGTTAAAAATGGCATTCTCGACAATGGCGTGAGTTTTAATTCTGCTTTGGTTACAGGTGGATTTTTTAGTTTGGATGGATTTTGTCCGTGCCAAAAAGGATATGCGCTTATCGCCAATCAATTTATTACGGCTATCAACCAAAAATATGGCGCTGCCATTCCTCCAACAAACGTCAATAGTTATCAAGGAATTTCTTTTCCTTAAAAAATTATTTTTTAGATTATTTTTTTGTGCATCGAAAAATTATTTTTTTGAAGCACTTTTTTTACTTCAGAAAAACACGTTTGAAAAATAATTTTTCGTACCTTTCGGTAAAGGTCTGTACTTTTCACCTTTATTATTCGATATACATTTGAAAAAAAGATCTACTATACGAGAATGGGGCGGCGCTGTTTTAGTTGCGATAATAATTGTGATTGCAGTGCGCACGTTTGTGATAGAAGGTTATTTTATTCCGAGCGCTTCTATGGAAAAAACCTTGCTCACGGGCGATTTTATCCTCGTTAGCAAAATTGATTACGGTCCGCGAACGCCCATTACGCCGGTTGCTTACCCTTTTTCCGAGCAAACATTGCCTTTTACCAGAACCACCAATTCGTATTTAAGTTGGATTCAGTTGCCGTATTTCCGTTTGCCGGGATTTACACATATTAAAAGGAATGACGTGGTGGTTTTTAATTATCCCGCAGAAGACAATCGTCCGGTAGATCATCGCACTAATTTCATTAAACGATGCGTGGCGCTTCCTGGCGATACGTTTGAAATCCGTAGCACACACGTTTTTATCAATCATAAATTATCGGACAGTTGCTTATCGCTCGAATTTAGTTATCACGTAAAAACAAATCCGAAAGTATTTAAGTCGGATACGCTTGATAAAATGGGCATTACCGAAGGCGGGCCAATTTCCGAAAGCGGCGATTATATTTTAACACTCGACAGTGAAAATGTGGAACAATTGCGCTTAGTAAAAGGCGTGGAAGACATTGCGCTAATGTCTGAAAAAAAGGGAAATTACTCCGATATGATTTTTCCGAAAAATAAAAATTTTCCTTGGAATGTCGACAATTATGGACCGATGATTATTCCTAAAAAAGGAGCAACGGTAAGCCTTTCGGCAGATAGTTTGTATCTCTACAAACGCATTATTGTGGATTACGAAAAAAATACGTTCGAAGAAAAAAACGATTCGATTTTCATCAACGGCACTTATTGCAGGCATTACACCTTTAAAATGAATTATTATTTTATGTTGGGCGATAATCGTAACGATTCGGAAGATTCTCGTTATTGGGGATTTGTACCCGAAAATCATATTATCGGGAAAGCTTCTCTCATTCTTTTTTCCGTCCAAAAAAAACAAAACAACAGCCACATTCGCTGGAATCGTTGTTTTAAATGGATTCATTAAAATCGGTTTGAAAAAAAATTTTTTCGAACGTTAATTTTCTTTATTATCCGTAAATAATTGGCTGGCAGGAATTGCTTGTTTGTATTGTTGTAAACTCGACCAATACAAAAATACGGTGGCTTTTTTTTGCAAAGTATTATGATATTCTACACGAATAGAATATTTTTTTCCAGCTTCTAAATTTAGCTCCGAAATTTTTTCTTTGTATTTATTTTTCGGAGTATTAGAACCAATTACCAAGGTATCGTTTATCCATACAAAAATATTTTTATCAGCAGGCGTATAAAAAGTATAGGTTTCGGAATAAAGCGGTTGTACAAATCCTGTCCAACGCACCGAATATTTTTTTCCGCTCACCAACGTATCGTGCCAAGGTTTTCCCCAGCGATAATTTACAGCAGGATCGATACGTGATTTTTGAGCGCCACTAAAATCTTCTGTCTGAAAATATGTTCCTTCTAAACCATTTCCATTACCAGACGGTAAAAAATCTACTTTATAAATAGAGCCTTCTTGTTTCAGTAAACTATTTTGAACGCCTCCTACAAAATGCTTGCAATCTGAACTAAAGCTGGTCAAACCTGCCCATCTTTTATGTCCATTATATTCTGGATTTCCGGGTTCATTAAAATAAGTGAGTCGTTGTTTGCACGAACCATCCGGATTCATGATCCACCAATCCGTACCTTGTTTCGTTGCCATGGTATTGCTCATCCAAATAATCCATTTTCCGTTTGGAGCGCAAACTGCGTGCTCGTTGTAATCGTTTGTAGTTAGCTGCCGAACGACGTTTCCCGTTAAGGCATTGATGGTAAAAATACCGCATTCCCACCAAAAATTGACGCGCATATTGCTGCAGAAAATAATATTTTTATCATCCGCAGTATAGCCATACGTTTCGTAAAAAGCATTTGCGACAGGCTCAAACGTTTTAATATTCATTAATTTCGGTATTCCTGAATCAACAATAAAATCAGCTGTTTTGATGACCCAAAAGCCAAAAAAACATTTTTTCTTAAACGGATTCGGGGCTCTTTTTCGTTCCACCCAAACGATGTGTTTCCCGTCGTGCGAAAAATGCGGACCAATAATTCCGTGATTTTTATCGCAAGGCTCATTCGTTAATTTATACGCATGTTTTGCATTACGCGTCATTACCCAAATATCGCTGTAAGCGCCAAATCCGGGAATTGCAGACACAGAACCGCCAGGATGAACAGCTTGTTCCGCTACAAATAAAATATATTTTCCAGACGGATGCCAATCGGGCGAGCCAGTATGTCGGTGCGGAATATCTGGATTGATGCTGCTGATGCATGTATCGTGACTTCCATCGGTATCGGCGATGTGAAGTTCATAATATTGATGCGGCTTTGCGCCTTTTGTATCGTATACAATTTTTTTACCATCGAGGGACCACGCTACGCCTTCGCCTTGCGTACGAAACACCGAAAGTTTTATTTCTTGCGCAGAAGCACCGAAATAAAAGCCAAAAAAGAAAAGGAAAATAAAACGTTTTATATTCATGTTATAAATACGATGTGCTTGCGAATGTAGTAAAAAGCGAAGAATTCTGTTTTGAAAAATTATTTTTTTGAAGTCGTTTTTTAATGCTTGAAAAATAATTTTTCGAGTACCGATTTTTATCTTCTTCATTCTACATCAGAATTTTTATCTTTGTAAAAATATTTTTTCAAGATGATAGCCATTGAAAATACACTTGTTTCGGAAGATTTACTCGAAAAAAAATTTGTGTGCGATTTAAATGCTTGCAAAGGAGAATGTTGTGTGGCGGGCGATTCGGGCGCACCTTTGGCGGATGACGAATTAAGTATTTTGGAAGAAGTGTACGAAAAAGTAAAACCGTACATTCCGGCTGATGGCGTGAAAGCGATTGAAAAACAGGGTCCTTACGTGTTGGATGCCGACAAAGAATACACCACCACTTTGGTAAAAGACAAACATTGCGCGTACGTTTATTTCGAAAATAAAATAGCGAAATGTGCCATCGAAAAAGCCTTTAACGAAGGAAAAATAAATTTCAAGAAACCTATTTCCTGCCATTTATATCCTGTGCGAATTACGAAACACAAGGAATATGATGCTGTGAATTATCACAAATGGGAAATTTGCAAACCTGCTTGCGAATGCGGTTCTAAATTAAATGTACCCGTTTATAAATTTTTGAAAGATCCACTTATTCGGAAATACGGCAAAAATTGGTACGAGCAATTGGAACTGGCGAACAAAATCAAAAAATAAATTTCAAAAAAACTTTTTTCGAAACGAAATCCTAAAACGGGTTTGAAAAATTATTTTTTTGAAGCATTATTTCTGGACGCTCCAGAAAAATATTTTTTGGCGTTTTCTTAAAAAAAAATCTTCCCGAAGCAATGATAACGAGGGAAAAGAGTATTATCTCGAATAAAGTGCTCTCGCACGAGTTAATACTTTTTCTCGATAAAGCATAATTAAATTTCTATAAATCATCAAAAAAAGAAATTTTTTTGTTAAAAGCGTGGAAGCGAACAAATTAAATTTCACACATTTTTTTCAACAAAAAAGTATCCACAATGAATGTTTATAACTTCAGTCAAATGTTAATTTAAACAACTTGACACGCCTCGATTTTTTGTCAAAATTTGTAGACCGCAAAATCAATCTCCTATCCGTTGCTGAAACAATAGAGTTGAAACCATAGGTTTGATGAGGGTTTTATACGCTCAAATTTGCAGGTTTTAGAAAATATTTGTATATTTAGATGTTGAATGCTTAGAAAAATTTGAAGAAATGACAGAACCAATTTTAGTAGAGAACAAAGACCGATTTGTACTTTTCCCGATTAAACACAAACAGATTTGGGAAATGTATAAAAAGGCAGAAGCGAGTTTTTGGACAGCGGAGGAAATAGATCTTTCGCCGGATTTGCAAGACTGGGCAAATAAATTGAACAATGACGAAAGACACTTTATTAAACACGTGCTTGCTTTTTTCGCGGCAAGCGATGGAATTGTAAATGAAAATTTAGCCATCAATTTTATGAATGAAGTGCAATATCCGGAAGCGCGTTGTTTTTACGGTTTCCAGATAATGATGGAAAACATTCATTCCGAAACGTATTCTTTATTGATTGATACTTATATCAAAGAACCGGACGAAAAAGCAAAATTATTTAATGCCATCGAAACACTTCCTTGCGTGGGCGGCAAAGCAGCTTGGGCATTGAAATGGATTGGTAGCGATTCGTTTGCGGAACGCTTAATAGCTTTTGCAGCTGTAGAAGGAATCTTTTTTTCTGGAAGTTTTTGCTCCATTTTTTGGTTGAAAAAACGCGGATTAATGCCAGGATTAACTTTCTCTAACGAACTTATTTCGCGCGATGAAGGCTTGCATTGTGATTTCGCGTGTTTGTTGTATTCTCAATTAAAACACAAATTACCCGCTTCCAAAGTGGCGGAAATTATTCGCAATGCTGTAGAAATTGAAAAAGAATTTGTGCGCGATGCCATTCCCGTAAGATTAATTGGCATGAATGCCGATTTGATGTGTCAATACATCGAGTTTGTAGCAGATCGTTTATTAGTAGCTTTAGGATGCAGCAAATTATTTAACACCACCAATCCATTTGATTTTATGGAATTGATTTCGTTACAAGGAAAAACAAATTTTTTCGAGAAGCGCGTAGCAGAATACCAAAAATCAGGAGTAATGGGCAAAAAAGAAGAAAACGTTTTCAAATTAGACGAAGATTTTTAATTCCTTTTTCATCCTTAAAAAAAATATTTTTAACACTTAATACTATAGAAGAAATATGTACGTAATCAAAAGAGACGGCAGCCGCGAGTCGATTAAATTCGACAAAATTACAGCACGCATTCAAAAACTTTGTTACGCTTTGGATCCCGTTCATGTGAACCCAGTTCCAGTTGCGATGAAAGTAATTGAAGGCATTTACGAAGGTGTAACCACCAGCGAATTGGACAATTTAGCTGCGGAAATTGCCGCATCACTCACTACCACACATCCTGATTATGCTTTGTTGGCATCGCGTATAGCGGTTTCTAACTTGCATAAAAATACTAGCAAATCGTTTTCGAAAGCAATGGGAATGCTTTACAATTACATTGATCCGAAAACAGGAAAAAAAGCACCGCTTATCGCAGAAGATGTGCATGAAATCATCGAAAAAAATGCACACATTTTAGATTCTACTATTATTTACGACAGAGATTTTGGATACGATTATTTCGGATTTAAAACTTTGGAGAGAAGTTATTTATTGAAAATAAATGGAGAAGTAGCTGAACGTCCGCAACACATGATTATGCGCGTAGCTATCGGTATCCATAAAGAAGACATTGATGCAGCCATCATCACGTATAATTTGATGAGCGAACGTTGGTTTACACACGCTACTCCTACTTTATTTAACGCAGGAACACCAAAACCACAAATGTCATCTTGTTTTTTATTGGCATTGAAAGAAGACAGTATTGATGGTATTTACGATACCTTGAAAAATTGTGCTAAAATATCTCAGTCTGCAGGTGGAATTGGTTTAAGCATTCACAATGTGCGCGCTACTGGATCCTACATCAGAGGGACGAATGGTACGTCTAACGGTATTATCCCGATGTTACGCGTTTTCAATGATACCGCGCGTTATGTGGATCAAGGTGGTGGAAAACGCAAAGGCAGTTTCGCTATTTATTTGGAACCTTGGCATGCGGATATTTTTGATTTTTTAGATATGCGTAAAAATCACGGAAAAGAAGAAACAAAAGCGCGCGATTTATTTACCGCTTTGTGGATTCCGGATTTATTTATGAAACGCGTAGAAGAAGAAGGCGAATGGAGTTTATTTTGTCCGAACGAAGCACCTGGATTATCCGATTGTTACGGTGCAAAATTTGAAGAACTTTATACAAAATACGAATCGGAAGGACGCGCCAGAAAGACTATTAAAGCGCGCGAATTATGGACTGCCATCATCGAAGCACAAACAGAAACGGGCAATCCGTATTTGTTGTACAAAGATGCTTGCAACGAGAAATCCAATCAAAAAAATCTCGGCACCATTAAATCATCTAATCTGTGTACAGAAATTGTAGAATACACGGCACCAGACGAAATAGCCGTATGTAATTTGGCGTCCATCGCGTTGCCACGCTTTGTAGAAAATGGAAAATTTGATCACCAAAGATTGTTTGATGTTACGTATGTGGTAACAAAAAATCTGAATAAAATTATTGATAAAAATTATTATCCGGTTCCGGAAGCACGCAGATCAAATATGCGTCATCGCCCTATCGGAATTGGTGTACAAGGTTTAGCAGATGCTTTTATTTTAATGCGAATGGCATTTGATTCGGAAGAAGCGCAACAATTGAATAAAGACATTTTCGAGACGATTTATTATGCTTCGATGACGGCTTCAAAAGATCTTTCGAAAGTAGAAGGACATTATGAAACATATCCAGGATCACCTGTTTCTCAAGGTATTTTTCAATTTGATATGTGGGGCGTAACGCCGAGCAATCGTTGGGAATGGGACGTGTTGAAAGAAGAAGTGAAAAAATTTGGTGTACGTAATTCATTATTGCTTGCGCCGATGCCAACTGCTTCTACATCACAAATACTTGGTAATAACGAATGTTTCGAGCCATATACATCCAACATTTACACGCGCAGAGTATTGTCGGGCGAATTTGTGATCGTTAACAAACATTTATTGAAAGACCTTGTAAAATTGGGTATTTGGAACGATAAATTGAAAAATAAAATTATCGGAGCCAATGGTTCTGTTCAAGGCATTGACGAAATTCCGCAAAACATAAAAGAATTGTACAAAACAGTTTGGGAAATTTCGCAAAAAACTATTATCAATATGGCAGCCGACAGAGGCGCGTACATTTGTCAATCGCAATCCTTGAATTTATTTATACAAAGTCCGAATTTCGCGAAACTAAGTTCCATGCACTTTTACGCTTGGAAAAAAGGGTTAAAAACAGGAATGTATTATTTGAGAACAAAAGCGGCTGCGGATGCCATCAAATTTACGGTAGAAGCAGAAAGCGAACAACCGCTCGAAATTTTAGGAAACGAAGATGCCTTGATATTGCAACGTCAAGCTGAAATAAGTTGTTCTTTAGATAATCCTGAAAATTGCGAAAGCTGCAGCGGTTAAAATAAAATTTTTTTAAGCAAATAAAAAGTCCTTCGAAAAAATATTTTTTCGAAGGACTTTTTTATTTGAAAAAAATAAAATGGGTTTGAAAAATTATTTTTTTGAAGCTCCTTTTTTTCAATACAAAACGTAAGTGCAAAAAAATATTTCCGTCTATCTAACCGCTATTTCTGGGAGTTCGTACTATTCCGCATCTCAAATATTCTTTATCTATAGATTTTAAAAGGATAACCAAAATTAAATATATAACAAGTACCAATAAATTTATTCCTATTAAAAAACCTTTTGCAATTGTGAGTTCGATATATCCCGAAATTTTATTTTTGAGAAAAATGAATCTCGAACTCCGAAAGCATTAAATGTGATTGGTCTGCTTAATAGATTTAGCAAGAGATTCTGAAAGAAATAAAAAAGGGAAGAATGTTATTTTTAACAATTCTTCCCTCGGAGTGGTCTCGGAGGGATTCAAACCCCCAACCTTCTGATCCGTAGTCAGACGCTCTATTCAGTTGAGCTACGAAACCTTAAAACGTCCGCAAAGATAAATTTTATATTTGAACAGAAAACAGTTCCTGAAATTATTACGGCAAACAATTTAAAAATCAAATAATTTCAGCTGTTAATCCTGCGCTTAATAATTGGATGCAAATCGGTTCCAAAATTTCAAACGAGCCCTTTTTAACAGCACATTTTCCTTTATAATGTACTAAATGGGCGCATTGTTCGGCTTGTAAATAATCTTGTTTACACACCTTTACAAGGGTTTCAATCACAAAATCAAACGTGTTGTGATGATCGTTGTATAGAATAATATTGCTGTCGGAATTTAATTTACTGACAATTTCTTCCGCAAAATCTGTTTCTGTAATTGAATTTTTCATTTTCTTTTCTTGAAAATTATTTTTCTGTTTTTTCATGTTTGAAAAATTATTTTTTCGAACCTTGTTTTATCCAAGTAAGGCTTTTTTTGTTTCTTCTAAAATAGCAAAAGCTGCTTCGCGACTGCTTGATTCTGCATACAAACGTAAAACAGGTTCTGTTCCAGAAGCGCGAATCATCAACCATTCGTCTTCATTAAAATAGTATTTAAAACCATCTAAATCTTCCGTTCTTGAAATCGCATATTTTCCAAAAGCTTTGTATTTATTCGATTTGCAATTTTCTACAATTTTATTTTTCACTTCTTCGCTTAGGTGTAAATCCGAACGTTCAAACGCGAAGGATCCAACAATTTCATAAATTTCAGCAATCAATTCTTTCAAGGATTTTCCGGATTTTGCCATGTATTCCCAAATCACTAAACCCATCCAAATTCCATCGCGTTCCGGAATATGTCCTTTAATCGCAATTCCGCCTGATTCCTCGCCTCCCAACAATACATCTTCCGAAATCATGATGCCACAAATGTATTTAAACCCAATTTTTACTACTTCGTTTTCCAATCCAAAATGCGCGCAAAGCTTTTTAACACGCGGTGTTACAGAGAATGCCGTTACTACTTTTCCAGAATATTTTTTTTGTTCTACTAAATATTTTATCAGCAATAAAATGAGGTGATGTGAATCTACAAAATTTCCTTCATTGTCGTACAAGCCAATCCTGTCGGCATCTCCGTCGGTTGCTAAACCACAATCAATGTCTTCCGAAATTTTTATCAATTCCGAAAACTCACGTAAATTTTTATCAATTGGTTCGGGTGCTTGTCCGTCAAACGAAGGATTATAATCCGCGTGCAAAAAAGTAATTTCCGGAAATAATTTTCGCATCACATTTTGCCCGGCTCCGTACATCGCATCGTAAGCGAGGTTTAAACTTGAATTTTTAATTGCGTCCATATCGAAATTATTTTCCACGTGTTCGCAATACATCGTTTCCAAATCAATTATTTCTATCAAACCTTTTTTCTGAAATTCTTCCACGGATAATTTTTCAACATCGATGTTTGATTTATCCGGAATCATATCTTCTATTTCCTGCACTTTATCGGGCAAAAGCGGACCGCCATAACTTCCTTTTAGTTTAAAACCGTTGTATTCCGGCGGGTTATGACTGGCGGTAATAATAATTCCTAAATCAGCTTTGCAGCGTAACGTTCCTAAAGAAATCATTGGTGTGGAAACAAATCCTTCTGCTAAAAAAACTTTTATGTTTTTTGTCGCCATTATTTTGGCAACGGTTTCGGCAAATAATTTCCCGCCAAATCGGCAATCATGACCAATAACTACCGAAGCGTTTTTAGTTTGCTTTAATAACCACAACGCGGTTGCTTCCGCCACGCGCGAAACATTTTCAACCGTATATTCTTGTGCAATTATTGCTCTCCAGCCGTCTGTTCCAAATTTTATTTTTGTCATAAATTATTTTTCGGTATTGAAGTTTCAAAGGTAAACATTATCTAAAAAGGAGGTTGAAAAATTATTTTTTTGAAGCGTTATTTTCCTCTTCCAAAAACAGGTTTGAAAAATTATTTTTTTGAAGCCTTATTTCAATATCTGATTTCCAATAAAATTTAGCAAAATAATTCAGAATAAAATCGGAAAGGTTCGAATGTAAATGAGAAATAAACAATCGTATTAAAGAGCAAACTCTTTCTTCATTTTATCCCAAAATTTTAAATTAGATGGAGAATCATAATCAGGAATTGTGAGAAGAGGAACATGTGTATGAAAGCTCATTTCTTTAGTTGTACTTGATAAAGAACCAAAAACTTTTTCGAGCAAATGTGATTTTTCAGGGCACATAACAAGCCAATTTGATTTCGATTTATCGCAGCATAAATTTATTCCATCAACCAAATCATTGTTGTAAATTAGTTGAATTGTTACTGTTTCGTTCGGCAAATTTTTCTGGATATCGTTTTCAAATTTATTGAGCAATTCGATTTCGAATCCTTCAGAAAAAACATCATTGGTTACATGAAATAATTTTAAATCTGCTTTAAAAAATTTTACCCATTTTAGAAGGAGTTGTAATATTGGCAATTCTCCAATTCGATATTCTGTTGCGAGCATAAAATGGTGAACACCATTGTAAACGGCTTCTTTTGGTATAGCAAGTACTGGCAGTTTCGCTTGATTGATAACATCCCATGTGTGGCTACCAAAAAAAACTTGATGAAGAGCCGTTTCGCCATGTGTGCCAATAAAAATAATGTCACTATTTACATAAAGCGCTTCTTCGCAAATTGTTTTTCCAATATGTTCTTCTCGGACAATGTGGTTTATTTTTATTTTTTTGAAATTGCTACCTAATGAGGAAACAATATTCTTAGTGTATTGTATTAATTCCCTCATTTCAAATTCTACGGGTACGTTGTCAAACTTTTCTAACGTACTAAATTCAATGGGATATTTGTGAGATGAATCGAATACATGTAAAAAAAATAGCTCAGCGCCAGTGTCTGCTGCAAACTGAATAGCATATTTCGAGACGTTTGCTGCAGTATCAGAGTAATCTGTGGCAACTAATATTTTAAGATCCTTTTTCATATTATTTTTCTTTAACAATTAAAACAATGGTTTACTGAAGACGAAAATAGTCACATAATTGTCTGTTGAAAATGATGTGGCGCATATTTAAAAATGATTTTTATCATTTAGTATGTATAAAAGAACTCAAAAAATAGTGCAGTTAAATAAACGCATGTAATGAACTTACGCAGAAATGCTTTTCAGATAATTGCTGATTTTAGAATTCCCAAAAAATGCGTTTGAAAAATTATTTTTTTGAAGCTCTTTTTTTCTCTTCCAAAAACACGTATGAAAAATTATTTTTTCAAATGGAAAATATCAGCGAATAAGCGCAACAGTTCCTTTTTGCTCGGTGTATTGTCCGTTAGAAGCTTTGTATTTGATAAAATAAACATACACGCCTACAGGAGCATCTTGCCCGCCAATACTGCCATCCCAGCCTTGTTGTGGGTTACTGGTATTAAAAAATTGCCTGCCGTACCGATCGTAAATCGTGAAATTATAATCCGCAGGATCGATGTAAACGCTGATGGGTTTAAAAATAGTATTGGCATTGCCATGGATACCAGGCGTAAATGCGTTGGGCACAAAAAACTTCGGATTTTGCAAAGCTTCTGCAATATTTGAGGCGCTGCTATCAATAAAATTAAAGCCATCGTCCAAGCTGGCAAAGGCTTCTACATAATAACTAAAAACACCCGTTCCTTGCAACTCGTTGGAAACATTGTCTATGTAAGTGTTTTGTCCACTGCTTGCAGGAACAAAATTAATTGGAGTGGAACTTATCACTCCGTCAATTCCTCTGTAAATTTTATATCCGCTTACTGCAGAATTCCATTGTGTATAAGGATTCCATGACAATGTATTGTTGAAATTATTATCGGCACTGGCTTGCAAAAAAATGGTTTGCGCACTATTGCTTGGTGGAGCTTCTTTTCCGCAACTATCTACGGGAACAATTTGGTAAAAATAACTTTGCTGATTTGGCAATGCTGTATTATCTGTATAACTAATGTTTGGATTAGCAGAACTTGGTACAGTTCCCAAAATTTGGAAAGGTCCGCTTGCATTATCAGCGCGTTCTATTTCATAGTTTGATATTTCCGCGGAAGTATCAGTGCGAGCTAAAATTAAGTTGGAACTGGGCGATGTAACGGTTGCTGTTCTGGCGTAGGCAAAATTGGGCTCTTTCGGGAAATGAGTGTACGTACACAATGTTTGCGAAAGAGAAGTACGTGTGTTGGAATTATCAAGGGCTTTTACGATATAACAATACGTAGTGGCAGATTGTAAATTTGCGTGTTCGTAGAGCGTATCCGTAGTAGTTGCCAGCAAAGTAAATCCTGCTCCATTTATACTTACGTAGATGTTGTACGTATTTATTCCACTTATCATATTGATATATGGATTCCACGATAAGGTATTGGAAACAGCGCAAACATTGTAGTTATTTTTCAAGAAAAGAGAGTTGTGTATATTTCCCATCGGACTGATATTATTACAACTATCATACGCTGCCACGCGGTATTGTTCCGATTTAGTAGCTGCCAAAGATGCAGGATTGGTATAAAACGTCGTTAATCTACCCACAACGTTCGCAATGTTCGTCCAAATTCCGCCTATGTTTTGATACACAATATAACCTTCTACATTGGTGGAATAACTTGGATACCAGGAAATAGTGGCTTTCCCAGCTGGATTAATACTCACGGTATCTAATAGTGGAATGTGTGGAACAATTAAATCTTTAAATAAAGCTCCTGCAATGGACGAAACGGAGATACATCCGGAAGCATCTGCCAGTTGAACTTTATAATTCAAAAATGCTTTACAAACCGTTATAGTATCTGCGAAAATTAAGTTTTTTGTACTTCCAACCAAGGTCCAAGTGCCTGTCGGATATTCTCGATAGACATCATAAATCCCAGTGGATGTTGGTAAATTAGGTGTATGAATGGGATTCCAATTTAGCAAAGCTGTTCCGTTACCGGGATTGGTTACATTTAATTTGATGGACGCAAGTGTATCAATCGGTGCCGAAAAAACATTTCCTGTATTGTTTGTTTCTACATAAAAATAAACGGGCGCATTATTCGCATTTGTAGGTGTAATAATGGCAGAAGTTTGTGCCGCAATAGCAACGGTAAGTACATCCGTATAAGGTCCAGCAAAAGTGTTGGAAGTAAAAATATGATACCCAGTAAAAGTCCCTGTGTTTACAGGGATAATCCATGTTAAGGTAACATCTCCGTTAGCAGCAACAGAAATACAACGAACATCTGGAGAAGCTGTATTGGCAACAGCTTCCGAACGATTCGAAAAAAACAAGGCAATAAAAGACAAGACGAAAAAATATTTTTTCATTCCGCTATTCATAAGAAACAAAGCTACTGATTTTTAATCAATTAGAAAAATTATTTTTTGCCAACTACCAATTCAATCATCGAATCTTTTTGGAAATATTTATTTGCTAATTCTTGCAATTGTTTGGCAGTGCAATTTTTTATGGTAGCAAAATACCGATCGTAATAATCGTATTTCAATTCATATTCCATCAGCGATTTGAATTTATCCGCCAAAGCGAAAGGTCCGTCAACACTGCGCATAAACGATCCCATTAAATAATTTTTCACCAAATGCAATTCTTCGTCGCCCACTGGAGTATCGCATAAGCGCTGCAATTCGATGTAAATTTCGTCCAATGCTTTGGAACACACATCCACGCCTACTTCCGTAGAAATATAAAAATAACCAGTGTCTTGTTGAGAAGCCAATCCGGAACCAATTCCGTAGCAATAACCTTTTTCCTCGCGGATATTACTCATTAGTCGCGAACCGAAATAACCACCCAAAACGGTGTTTAAAATTTGCATTGGAAAAAAATCGGGATGTTTTTTATTAAATAAAATTTTTCCGATTCGGATGGCGGATTGCAAGGCATCGGCTCTTTCCAAAAAATGAATATTTTGTTTGGTAGAATGCACTTCCGAAAAATTATTTTTTGGAAGTGATTTGGAATGCCAATCTTTTCCGCCAAAATGGTAATCAAGTAATTGAAATAATTCTTTATCTATTTTTCCGGAAATAATAATTTTGCATTGATCAGAAGTATAAAATTGTTTATAAAACTGCTGCATTTGCTCAGTTTTCAGCGCATCGTAATCATGTAATTGAATGTTGTATCCGCAAGGATGTTTTTCGCCAAGCAATAATTCGCTGAATTTTTTTCGTGCTACATGATTTACTTTTTTCTCATTCACCAAATATTTTTGTTTTTTATTCTGAACAAAAACATCCAATTGTCCTTTCGGAAAAGTTGCATTTTTCAAAATATCTTCTACAAAAGGAAGCGTTTTTGAAAGATGTTTATTCATCGTATATAAATAAAAAGAAGATGAGTTTTGTGCCGTTCCAGATTCCACAAACGCGCCGTAATAATCAATTTTTTCAGCAAGCTCGTCGGCAGAATATTTTTTGGTGCCTTCAATTAACATTGCATTCGTAGTAGCAGCAAGCAAAGGCGCGGATTGTTGCATGATTCCGGCAGGAAACCAAAATTCGATTTTTACCAAATCTTGCGTGTCCGCAGAAATGCTGTAAACCGGAATTTCGTTGCTTAATTTTTGAGATGTCGCTTGGAGAATATTTATCTTTTCGGCTGTTTCAAAGCCCGGAGCTATTGTTCTGTTAAGGGTCATAAATGCGAGTTAAAAAATTATTTTTTTGCGAGGTAATATAAAGTAGAACAATTTTCAGGATTAAAAATGGACTTAGAAAGTTGTTGCAATTTTTCGGCATTCACCGAAGTGTATTTTTCAATTTCTTGATTGATTAAATCACAATCGCCCATCAACTCAGAAACCGCTAAGTTCATAGCTTTCGTTAAAATATCCATTTCCGAAAACACTAAAGAAGATTCGATTTTATTTTTAACTTTTTCCAATTCTTCTTTTCCGATTATTTCATTTCTGAGCAACATTAATTCGTCGTCGATTGCTTTTTCTGCGTCTTCCATACTTACATTTTTAGCGAGTTTACCAGAAATCACAAACAAGCCTTTGTCCATGTCACCACTCGTGTAAGCACTTATTTCATTGAATTTTTGTTTGTCTTTTACCAAGGATTTATACAAACGCGAAGAATTTCCTCTCGATAAAATATCCGACAGAAGATCGGTGGCATAAAAATCATCGTCTGTTCTGGAGCACACGTGATACGCTTTGTAAATGCGGCTTGCAGGAACATTTTGTTCCACTGTTTCCTGTCGTGCTTCTTTTTGTTTTGGTTCAACAGGAAGTGCGCGTTTTATTTTTATTCCGGCAGGAATGGGCGCAAACCATTTTTCAGAAAGTTTTTTTACCTGCTCCAGCGTTACGTTTCCAGCAATCACCATTATCGCGTTGTTGGGCACATAATGTTTTTTGAAAAAGTTTTTTACGTCTTCTATTTTCGCTTTTTCGATGTGCGAAATTTCTTTTCCGATGGTTGCCCAACGATACGGATGCACTTTATACGCGAGTGGCCGCATCATCAACCACGCATCGCCGTAAGGCTGATTGAGATAACTTTGTTTAAATTCTTCGATGACCACATTGCGTTGCACTTCCAAACTTTTTTCAGAAAAAGCCAAACTCAACATTCGGTCAGATTCTAACCAAAAAGCAGTTTCAATATTAGTAGCCGGAAGCGTTAAATAATAATTGGTGATATCGTTGGTGGTAAAGGCATTGTTTTCGCCGCCAGCTCTTTGCAAAGGCTCGTCGTAATTGGGAATATTCACAGAACCTCCAAACATTAAATGTTCAAACAAATGCGCAAAGCCAGTCTGTTCAGGGTTTTCGTCGCGTGCGCCCACATCGTATAAAATATTCATGCAGGCTAATTCTGTCAATTTATCTTCGTGAACAATTACTTTTAAGCCGTTCGCCAATTCGAATTTTTCGTATTTTATCATTTAAGAAATTTATTTTTTTAGAGAATTGATTTTGCGTGTTCGTATTCCTGAATAATTTCTACTATAATTTTTGCAGCTGGCTGAATGTTTTTTACAAGAGCTGCAATTTGTCCGATTTCGAGTTCACCTTCGTCTACATCTCCTTCAAACATACCTTTTTTGGCGCGCGCACGACCAAGTATTTCTTTTAATTCTTCCACAGATGCACCATTTAATTCGGCGCGATGGATCGTCTCGAAAAAATTATTTTTCAAAAGCCTTACGGGAGTGAGTTGTTTCAAAGCCAACAATGTATCGCCTTCCAAGGCATTGACCACTTTTTCTTTAAAATGAATATGTGCAGATGATTCTTCCGAAGCAACAAAACGCGTTCCAATTTGTACGCCATCCGCGCCCAAAACCATCGCTGCCAACATCGCTTTTCCGCTTGCAATTCCGCCAGCTGCAATTAAGGGGATTTGCACCGCATCACGTATCATCGGAATCAAACAAAAAGTAGTGGTTTCTTCGCGTCCATTATGTCCGCCGGCTTCAAAACCTTCGGCAACAATAGCATCTACGCCAGCATTTTCTGCTTTTTTTGCAAACTTTACATTCGAAACAACGTGCACAACGGTAATTCCCTTTTCTTTCAAGATGGGAGTCCATGTACTCGGATTTCCGGCAGAAGTAAATACAATTTTTACATCTTCTTCCATAATCACAGCCATGTGTTTATCAATATCGGGATACAACAAAGGCACATTGACACCAAAAGGTTTTGATGTATTTTTTTTACATTTTTGAATGTGCTCACGCAATACTTCTGGATACATAGATCCGCTGCCAATCAATCCCAAGCCGCCTGCATTACTCACGGCAGAAGCTAATTGCCAACCACTGCACCAAATCATTCCAGCTTGAATAAGTGGATATTTTACAGAGAAAAGTTGGGTGATTTTATTTTCCATTTTCGTCGCAAAAGTACACAAATTAAGGCTGAAAGGGAAGTGCTTATTGGAGGCTTCAAAAAATTAATTTTTCAAACGCTTAATAATTCTTTTGCATTATTGATGGCAGCTGCAGTTGGAGTTCCTGCGCTCAGCATTTTTGCAATTTCTTGAATCCGCTCTTGTGGAGAAAGTTTTTTGATATTACTCAAGGTAAGTGTGCTACCACTTTCTTTGTAAACCATAAAATGCGTTTTGCCTTTGCTCGCTATTTGCGGCAAATGCGTAATCACAATCACTTGCATCGAAGCTGCCATTTTTTCCATAATCATACCCACTTTTCCGGCAATATCACCCGAAACGCCAGTGTCAATTTCATCAAAAACAATTGCTGGTAACGATTTTAATTGTGCAATCAAGGATTTTATACACAACATCAAACGTGAAAGTTCTCCGCCCGATGCCACTTTATTCAACTCTTTTAAATCGCTGCCTTTGTTTGCCGAAAACAAAAATTTTATTTTATCGAAGCCTGTTTCTGTAGGATTCTCAAGCAATATGTGTTCAATTTTAAATTGTGCATTCGGCATTGCGATGTCTACCAAAAGTGTTTGTATTTCTCTTTCGATTTTCGAAAATATTTTTTTTCGAGCTGCCGAAATTTTTTCTGCCGTTTTAAAAACCTCTGTTTTTATTTTTTCTAATTCGATTTGTTTTTGTTTAATTTCCGTTTCCATCGAAGAAACCGCTTCAATTTTCAAACTCAAATTATCTCGAATTTCAATTAATTCCGCAATTGTTTTTACTTGATGTTTTTGTTGTAATTTATAAACGATATCCAAACGATTGTTCAATTCTTCGATGCGTTTCGGATCATGTATTATTTTTTGTTCTGCATTTTCCAATTCGCTCGCAATGTCTTTTAATTCGATGTGAACAGAAGTAAAACGATTGTTTAAATCGCTCATCGTTTTTCCGTATTTTGAAATTCCGCTGAGCAAAATTTTTAATTCAGAAAACGAAGCTAAAACATTGGATTCGCCGTCATTCAACGCATTCAATGCTTTTGAAACATCTGACTTTATTTTTTCTGCATTGTTCAAGGTATTCAGCTCCTCTTCTATTTTTTCTTGTTCTCCATTTTTCAATGCAGCTTCTTCCAATTCATTGTATTGAAATAAAAAATAATCAAATTCTTTTTTCGATTGCTTTTCGCTTTCCACAAGCACAGTAAGCGCAATTTGTAAATCTCGGTATGAAAAATTTTTTTTTTTGTATTGTTGTAAAAGCGTCGTGTGTTGCGCGTAGGCATCTACCACCGAAAGCTGGAAACCCGCTTCATTCAACTGAAGCGTTTCGTGTTGGGAATGAATGTCAATTAAATAAAAACCAAGTTCTTTGAGTTGCGCCAGCGTTACGGGCGTGTCGTTTATAAAAGCGCGCGATTTTCCTTCTGGATTTATTTCTCGTCGTACAAAAATTTTTTTTTCAATGTCCAGATTATTGCGTTCCAAAAACTGTTGAATTTCCAACGCATCCTTTGCTGAAAAAATGCCTTCAATCACACATTTCTCCGTTTTTTTTTGCAAGGCTTGCACATCTGCACGCTGCCCAACAAGCATAGAAAGTGCGCCCAACAAAATAGATTTTCCCGCGCCAGTTTCTCCCGTAATAATATTTACGCCTTCCGAAAAATCTATTTCGACGCGATCGATGAGCGCATAATTTTGTATCAATAACCTTTGCAGCATTGGAGTTTAATGGCTCGTTTCGTTTTCGTAAGTGGAACTGGTAATCGGCACATCGTTTTTGTAATAATCAACTTGCCCGAAATTCCACACTACTTTTTTGTACACATACGCGTAATTTCCTTTCACCACAATACGAACGGTAACGTCGGTATTGGCATCTTGCGTATGTTGCTCTGTAACTCCTTGTCCATATTCTTTTACCAAAGGATTCACAGAATCTTGTGTGGGAGTGGTAGGATCAACGGTAGTAGCGACATTCGTTGGAGTTTCGGTAGTCGCTTTAGGATGCAATAAATCATCTATCTTTTTTAATTGATCTTTTGGATATTGCTCATCCGATTTTGTTGTCGATGCTTGCTGGTAATAGGCTTGTGCGAGTTTGTATTTTTTTGTTGAGAATTGTTGATCTGCTTTTACAATAAGTAATTTGTATTGTGCCTCTTTTTTCGCAGCTTCTTGTAAAGCAATCTCTTTGTTATTAATCTCCGCAATTTTATCTTTCGGATATTCTTCATTTGGTTTCAAAGCAGAGGCTTGCTGATAAGCTGTTTTTGCATCCATATATTTGGAAGCAGATTTTGCCTCATCAGCTGTTGCAATCAAATTATCGTATTTTTCATCCAATGCTTTTTGTTTGGCAGCAGCTTCGGCAGCGGCACTATTTGACGCAGCCATTGCTGCTATATCTGCATTTATTTCTTTGATTTTATCTTTCGGATATTGTTCCGCTGGTTTCAACATCAACGCATTGTTATATCCTTTTTTCGCATTGTCATACTCTTTATTTCCCAACAATTCATCCGCCGAACGGATAGCCGCCGCGTATTGATCGTTCAATTCTTTTTCTTTCGCAGCTTCTGCAGATTTTTCGGCATTTGTAGCTTGTTCAGCCGCAATAGTTTTATCAATTTCCGCTAATTTATCTTTCGGATATTGCTCGTTTGGTTTTAAAGAAGAAGCTTGCGTATAATTTGTTTTCGCGTTGTCATAATCCTTTCCCGCCAGGGATTTATCTGCGGAAGCAATCAATGTTTGATATTGTGCATCCAAAGCTTTTTGTTTTTCCGCTGATGATTTAGCAGCATTCGCATCTGCAATGTCTTTATCTATTTCAGCTAATTTATCTTTTGGATATTGTTCGTTTGGTTTTAAGGAAGAGGCTTGCGTATAATTTGTTTTCGCATTATCGTAATTCTTTCCTGCCAAAGACTTATCTGCACTGGCAATCAATGTTTGATATTGCGCATCCAATGCTTTTTGTTTTTCCGCTGATGATTTAGCAGCATTCGCATCTGCAATGTCTTTATCTATTTCCGCTAATTTATCTTTTGGATATTGTTCGTTTGGTTTTAAGGAAGAGGCTTGCGTATAATTTGTTTTCGCATTATTGTAATTCTTTCCTGCCAAAGACTTATCTGCACTGGCAATCAATGTTTGATATTGCGCATCCAAAGCTTTTTGTTTTTCCACTGATGATTTAGCAGCATTCGCATCTGCAATGTCTTTATCAATTTCTGCTAATTTATCTTTCGGATATTGTTCGTTTGGTTTTAAGGAAGAAGCTTGTGTGTAAGAACTTTTTGCATTATCGTAATTCTTTCCTGCCAAGGATTTGTCTGCATTAGCAATCAATGTTTGGTATTGCGCAGCCAAAGCTTTTTGTTTGGCGGCAGCATCAACGGCGGCTTGCGCATTTGCTTGGTCTTTTGCAATCTCAGCTAATTTATCTTTCGGATATTGTTCGTTCGGTTTTAAAGAAGAGGCTTGAGTGTAATTTGTTTTCGCATTGTCATAATCCTTTCCTGCTAAAGATTTATCTGCACTAGCAATCAATGTTTGGTATTGCGCATCCAATGCTTTTTGTTTGGCGGCAGCATCAGCGGCGGCTTGCGCATTGGCTTGGTCTTTTGCAATTTCAGCTAATTTATCTTTCGGATATTGTTCGTTTGGCTTTAAGGAAGAAGCTTGCGTATAATTTGTTTTCGCATTGTCGTAATCCTTTCCTGCCAAGGATTTGTCTGCATTGGCAATCAATGTTTGATATTGCGCATCCAATGCTTTTTGTTTTTCCGCTGATGATTTAGCAGCATTCGCATCTGCAATGTCTTTATCTATTTCCGCTAATTTATCTTTTGGATATT